>NZ_JBFRFQ010000014.1:0-162205 GCF_052114905.1 Nocardia sp. 2TAF39 | reverse complement strand
GGCCTTCCTCGTCTCCGCAGCCTTGGCGCTGATCGTGATCGTCATGGCAGTGCTGCTGCCGAGCCGGGCCGTCATCCCGGAACAAGCCGACAAGCCCGAGACCACGGCCCCCGAGCTGGTCAAGGGCTGAACGGGATTCGGCACGACAAGCCCGGTGGGTTGCTACAGTGCGGCGCGATTTCGGGTGCGATGTCTGCCCATTCCGGGCAGTTTACGACGGTGCGGAGTGACCTAGCCGGCGGGCGCCGCTTCCAGCAGGCCAGTGGCGCGAACGCGGATGCGCTGCAGGCGTTCCAGGTCCGCGGCGATCGTGGACAGCTGGTCGCGGCGGTCGGCCTCGTGACGGTCGACGGTGTGAGCCGCCGCGGCGATGGCGTCGTTTGCCTTCTGACTGTGGGCATCCGCGACATCGGTGAAGTGATCGCGAAGCGTGCGCTGCACCTCGCGCAGCCGTTGCTTGGACTCTTTACCGACCTGGAGGGAAACCTCGTCCATCAGCTTGCCGACGGCGATCTTCGCTTCCAGCTGGCGGCGCTGCTTCACCGATTTGAAGTCCTCCCACACTGTGTGCCCGCCCAGCATCACACCGGCGATGATCGACCACGGGTTCACCAAAGCCAAGCCGGCCAGCGTGGTGGCCACGCCGATCATGAGCACGCCGCTGTAGGAGCCGCGCAGCGCGTTCACCGCCCGCTGCGCCACCGAGCCTTTGGCGCTGTCGAGTTCCTCCAGCTGCCCGTAGCCGCCGAGCACCGACTGGGTGTCGGCGATGCGGATGCGCGGCACCGCGTGCCGCTCTTCGTCGGCGAACTTCACCGCCACGGTGTTCGCCAGCTCTATCGAAAGGCGTTGCGCCAGCTGGAAGTTCTCACCCACCTCGGTAGCGACGCGGTCATCCAGCCAGGTGCCGAACCGCGCCCAGCGTTTGGCCGGATCCGATTTCGCGATGTCCTGCTCGGCCTCGCGGATCAGCGCGCGCAGCCGGATACGGAGATCGTGCTCGACGGCCACGTTCAGTTCGGTGACCCCGTCGCCGAGCGCGTACTGCCAGTTGGAGGTCCGCTTGCCCAGCGCCTCGGCGGCCTGGCGGGCGTGCTCCAGATGCGCGCGGGCCGCCATGCCCAGCTGGGGGTCCTGCAGCCGGGACAACTTCGAATTCAGCGCCAGGGTCGCCTGATCCGACACCACCCGGACATCGTGGATCACCGACTCCCGGGCCACCACGTCGGCGCGGGCCAGCAGATAGTCACGGATGTAGTCGACCAGCTGCGGGATGCCGGATTCGACGATTCCATCCGCGTTGTCGCCCCGGTGTCCGGACCGGTGCAGGTCGGTGGACACCGGCAATAGCGGCAGGTCCAAGCCCGCCTCGGTGAGCAGCTTCCGGTTGGCCTTCTGCACGTCGCCCCACCGCGGGTTGGTGTCGATCTTGTTGATCACGCCGGTCACCACCGGGCACACGTGGTGGATCCGCTGCAGATAGCGGATCTCTGCGGGACTGTACTCGTGCGCGGCGTCGGACACGAACAGCACCGCGTCGGCGGTCCCGAGCAAGTCCAGGATCGCCGTCGCGGAGCTGGACTCGATTCCGGTGAGACCGGGGGTGTCGACCAGGATCACACCGTCGGCGAGCAGTTGCGCCGGCGCGGTCACCGTCAGCTGGCCGCCGCGCCGGGCGACCGTGCGGAACGCCTCACCGTGCTCGATCACCGCCGGTGCCTGCGTGCGTTGCCCGACCGGGCACACATCCGCGGCCACCAGGGCGTTGACGATCGAGCTGAGCCCCTTGCCGGATTCTCCGGTCACGACGATGCGCAGGTGGTTGTCGCGGATGCGGCGGCGGGCCGTGGTCAGCCGCCGGGCCAGGTCGGCGCGGCCGACGGTCTCCGTCACCGACTGCAGTTCAGTGAGGATTTCGGTCATCGAGGTGATCGCGTCGGACACTTCGGCGACCCGGGTAGGCGTGCTCACGGTGAAAGAAGTACCTCTCTGGGGCTTCGGACCCCGCCGGATCGCGGCATGTGCGGGACCGGGCGATTCAGTGCTGGAGGAGGGTGGCGTCGTGGCTCGCGTCGGTGGTCGGGTGGACCGTCGACTCGGTGCCGGACGTCAGTCCACTGGACAGGGGGCTCGAGTGCGAATCGGTCAGCCCGCTGTGGTCGGTGGTACTGCTCGTGCCTGCGGTGACATCGGTGTGGGTGGCCGTGGTCGCCGCAGGGTGGCCGGTGTCGGTCGAGCTGGTCACATCGCTGTGGGTAGCGGCCGACCCCGACGTGCTCGCGCCGGTCGAGGCCGACGTGCCTGCCGACGGCGCACTCGCCGCGGTGGTCGGCGCGGTCGCACCCGACCCGCTGTGCGAAGTGTCGCTACTGGTGCCTGTCGAACTCGACGAGGGCGCCGAGGTCGACGCGGTGCTGCCGGACTGCATTTGGGTCACGTTGTCGCTGGTGTGCGAGCTCACGTTGCCGCCGGCGCTGCCGCCCAGATCCGCCTTCGGGGCTGCACCGGAGCTGCT
The DNA here is from genome assembly GCF_052114905.1 of Nocardia sp. 2TAF39. Classification (NCBI taxonomy): domain Bacteria; kingdom Bacillati; phylum Actinomycetota; class Actinomycetes; order Mycobacteriales; family Nocardiaceae; genus Nocardia; species Nocardia sp. 2TAF39. Next base: position 159,690 of record NZ_JBFRFQ010000014.1, on the reverse strand, counting down.
CGGCGTGCCGGTGCTGTCGCTCGTGGTTGGAGCGGTGGAGTGTGTGGTCTCCGTGGGCCCTGTGGTCGCCGTCGAACCCGAAGTCGCGCCCGGGCCGGTGGTGGCCGAGTGCGAGCCGTCCGTGGCGGCGGTCGCCGTGGTCTGGGTGGTGGCCGTGACCTGGGTGGTGGCAGTGGGAATTGTGGCGCCGGTGGTTGCCGAGCCGGTGCCGGTGGAACCGGTGGTCGACGTGTGCGAAGTGCCGGTGGTCGAGGCGCTGATCGTCGCGGCCGCCCGGGCATCGGTGCTGGTCGCCTGCGACACCGTGGACGCCAGCGAGGTGCCGGCGGCGTTCGACGCCGACGCCGCCACCGGGGTCGCCACCACCGGCTGCACCGCCGACGCGTCGGCGGCCACCGTGGCGACGGTGGCCGCGGTGTGCGCCACGGCCGGGCCGGTGGACTGACCCAGAGACGACTGGGTCAGCGAGGTGCTGCCGGTCGCGCCGAGATTCGCCGCCGAGTTGGTCGCCACGTTCGACGAGAAGCCAGCGTTCTGCGCCGCACTGTTCGCAGTCGCGGCGGTGCCCGCGGTGCTCTGCGAGAAGCTCGCGCGGATGTCGGCCGATGGGGCATTGCCGGTACCCGCGGACGGCGCGTTGCCGCCGATGGCCGACGCAGGCCGGGAATCGCCGAGCTGACCGCCGCCCTGGGACGAACCATGACGAATGTCCTGGTCGTCGCCCCGGTTGTCGCCACCGTGCAAGCCGGACCGGTTGTCCCGATCGCCGTTGTGTCCGCCGCGATCCTGGTCGCCGAAGCCGGACCTGCCGCGGTCGAAATCACCGTCGGCATGGCCTCCGACACCCGGGCTCATACCGGCGTGCCCGTGGAAACCGGGCCGGCCGCCGTCGAAATCACCGTCGGCATGGCCTCCGGCACCCGGGTGCGCACCGGCGTGCCCGCCGAAGCCGAGCACCGCATCAGTGCCGAACTGGCCGACGCCGGCGTGCGCGTGCCCGAAATCCGCGACCGGCGCCCTGCCGGGCTCCCCGGAACCGAGCTGCCCGCCGGCATTTCCACCGAATCCGGCACCACCGTGGTGACCATCTCGGAATCCCGGACCGAAACCAGCACCGTCATGGTGGAGGCTGCTGTGGTCGGAGCCGTTCAACCCGATGCCCTCGCGGTGGCCATCATCGTGAAGACCGCCGCGGTCGGACCCGTCGAACCCGATGCCCTCGCGGTGGCCATCATCGTGAAGACCGCCGCGGTCGGACCCATCGAACCCGATGCCCTCGCGGTGGATGCCGAAGCCTGGACCGCGGTGGCTCGCGTCGCCGAAACCGGGGTGGTAGTGAGAGTCGCCGAAGGCACCCGGCGAACCAGGGCCCTCGGCGCCGATCCCGCCGCCGACGTTCACGCCGAACTCGAAGTCGACGTCGCCCATGTCGACACCGACTTCGACGCCCATCGCGCCGCCGACCGGGACGCCCGGCGCGCCGTCGGCGGACACGCTGTCCTGGACGACGCTGGTCTCCACGGTCGCTGAGAACGCAGGCGCCCCTGGTCCGAGCACCGCGCTGACCGAGTGCACGTCGTCCTGCTCCACCCTGGTCTCTACAAGGGAGCCGTTCCCGCCGCCGAGTGGGGTGGAGGCGCCGCCGGTGAACCGGATGCTGTCCTCGGTGACCCGGTGCTCATCCACGGTCTGGAGGCTTGGTCCGAACCCGGTCAGCGAGGTATCGGTCTCATGCACCGTGTCGGACTCCGAGTGCGATTCGTCCACCGACTCGTAGGCCGAGCCGAATGGGGTGTTCACCGCATGGGTGACCAGCTGGTCGTCGGTCTCGGTGTGCGAGGCGTCGACGGTCTCCTGGCCGAATCCGAAGAGCCCGGTCTCCTGCGAGACGTGCAGGTTGTCCGACTCGGTGTGGGACTGCTCCACGGCGTTGAAACCGCCGCCGTACGGGGTGTTCACCGCGTGGGTGACCAGTTGGTCGTCTGTCTCGCTATGTGCGAAGTCGATGGTCTGCGAGCCGCCGGACATGCCGGTCTCGCGGTTCACGTGCAGACTGTCATCCTCGGTGTGGGTGCGGTCCACGACATCCGAGGCGGAGTCGAAGGGGGTATTGACCACGTCGACGGCGTGGTAGCCGTCGGACTCGTGGTGGTCCGCGTCGATACTTTCGGAGCTGCCGAACAAGCCGGTCTGCTCCGAGACGTGCACGTTGTCCGACTCGGTGTGTGACTGGTCAACAGCCTCGAAGCCTGCGGCCAACGGGGCATCGACTACGTGGACCGCCTGCTGGTCGTCGGCCTCGTTGTGCGACGCATCGACATTCTCGTAGCCGGTACCGAACCAGCCGTCGCCTCGATCGACGTGCAGGTTGTCATCCTCGGTGTGGGTGCGGTCCACGGTCTCCGAGGCCGAGGCGAACGGAGTGCTCACGGCATTCACGGCGTGGTAGTGGTCGGCCTCGTGGTGGCTGGCCTCGACGGTCTCGGAGCCGCCGAACGGGCTGCGCTCCTCGGCGACATGCCGTGCGTCGGAGTCGGTGTGGAAGGCATCCACCGAATGCTGCGCCGAGCCGAACAGTCCGGTGATGGAGTGGCTGCTGTGCTGGGTGTCGGTCTCCTGGTGCGAATCGTCGACGTTCTCGTAGCCGGTGCCGAACCAGCTGTTTACGGTCGCGATGTGGCGGCTGTCATCCTCGATGTGTGTGATCTCTGAGTCGGAAAGGTCGGAGCCGAACGGGGTCACCGAACGGGCCAGGTGAACGCCGTCGTCGGCCATATGGGTCTGCGTGTCGGATTCGAAGGCGCTGCCGAACGGGGTGACGACGCCGGATTCCGCGGCGCTGTGGTCGGCGACATGGTCGCTGCGGTCGGCCGAGAATTCGGTGCCGAATGGGGTGGCGGCGTTGGCGACGGCCGCGCTGTGGTCCGCGACGTGGGTGCGCTCGCCGGCCTCGAACGCCGGTCCGAACCGGATCTGTGCCACGGCCAGGTCGGCGTTCTGTTCGCTTACGCGCACTTCCTCCGCGCCCACGGAACCGTCGCCGATCGGCGCTGACGTGGCACCGACGGCGATGCCGCCGGCTTGCTCACCGACGCCGAATTCGGCCTGATCGTGCGCCCAGGCGCCGGTCTCGGCGGGGGTGTCGCCATGCGGGCGGTCGGGAGTCGGACGACCATTCGCCCGTCCGTTGCCGAAGCCGAAGACGGTCTCTTCGCCGAAATTGGTGCCGAACGCCATGAGAGAACTGCCTTTTCTGATCTTGATCGCCGCTATTGCCGATAACCGTCCTGCTCGCCGGTTCAGCCAGCGAATTTACAGAATTCGAGCTGATGGCTCGATCAGAGCAAGCTGTGAATCAGCCGTGAATTCATTCCCGGAACAAGGAGTGCTGACCGAGACGCCAGCCGAAAGGCCCTGCAACAGCAACCTCTCCGGTGACCGACAATTATCGAATCAGCGAGTTGCCCGAATGCGGACAGCGGATCAGATGTCTTTGCCGACTGGATGTTACGCCGATCTGTAAAGCTTCGAGTAGCCCGCGTGATCGGGTGAAAAGCGGTTCGTATCCTGCCACGCCCTCGTGCTCGACGGCTCCACCCCGAGGACAAAGGCGGCGGTACCGGCTTCGCCGGGGGCGTGTGTGGTGGACGGTACGTCCGATGACCGCGCAGGCTCGCGTCGCTGGGCAAGCAAGTCGACCGAGGCCGCCCGGTCGATTGCGCGAGACCACCGCGAAGCAGCCGACGATTGGTGTCGGCGGCTACGAGAATCCGACGGAGGCGCTACGGAGGGTCGCAGGGCCTCAGCGGTGCAGGCCCTCACCCTGTGTGCACACGCACCGCTCTCAGGGCTTCCGAAACCGAATCCGCGAGGGGGAGTTGGAGTTACGTCAACCGAATCCGCATATTGCGTCCCGCGGAGGTTGATCACGGCCGACGAGCAGCATCTTCTCGCTAATGGGAATGCATGCGCCAGCCGGGGGAAGTAGATTTCACTGTCAACTTCGGCGACAACCGTTGGTTCAGGAATGGCGCAATCGTTTGAAACAGAACCTTATATCGAGACCGTCTACGGAAATTTCACCCGCGAATCCCCAACTGTGCGGACCGATGAAAGCCATTGGTCCATCGCCTCGGCGTCTCCGTCGAAACAAGGCCCGACATGAACCCGCCGTCGACTGATCCGGCGCCGCACGCGTCGATGCGTGACCGGACCGCGCTGGTCACGGGCGCGGGCGCGGGTATCGGTCGAGCCTGTGCGATTGCCCTGGCCGCGGCGGGCGCGGCCGTTGTCGTCACCGATGTGGACCGGGATTCCGCCGAGCATGTCGCGGAATACATTCGGACGACAGGCGCCGAAGCCGTGGCGGTCCGTGCGGATGTCCGCCGGCCGGACGACGTGGCCGAGGCGGTCGATTTCACCGCACGGACATTCGGGCGACTGGACTGCGCGGTGAACAATGCCGGTATCACCTGTGCACCCGCCGATACCGCGGACTCGAGTGGTGCCGATCTGGAACGGCTGTGGACGGTCAACGTCACCGGGCTGTGGCAGTGCATGCAGCGGGAACTGGAGTCGATGCTGGCCGGAGGCGGCGGCACCATCGTCAACCAGTCCTCGGCCTTGGGCATGGTCGGGATTCGCGGGTCCGCGGCCTATGCCGCCAGCAAACACGCCATTCTGGGTCTGACCAGGTCGGCCGCCCTGGAGTACATCGGCCGCGGAATACGGATCAACGCCGTATGCGCCGGGCCGGTGCGCACCGGCATGCTCGATCGCTTCCTCGGTGACGACCCGGACGCCGCGGCAGGACTGCGTGCCGCGACTCCCATCGGGCGGTTCGCTGAACCCGGCGAGGTCGCCCAAGCGGTGCTGTGGCTGTGCTCGCCGCTGTCGTCGTATGTGGTGGGTCACGGATTGGTGGTAGACGGCGGATGGACGGCGCAATGAACCCCGATGTGGTCGTCATCGGCGCCGGAGCTGTCGGTCTGGCGGTGGCACATCGGCTGGCCGGTGCGGGATCCGCGGTCACGGTCGTGGATGCGGGCGAGCCCGGCCGGAAGGCGTCATGGGCTGCTTCCGGCTCGTTGTCCCTGATCCTCCCGCAGGCGGCACCGAAGCCACTGCGGGCGCTCGCCGCGGCCAGTTGGGCGTTGTGGCCGGACTTCGCCGCGCAGGTGGAGCAGCATTCCGGGATGGACGTCCAAGTGCGCCGAAGCGGTTTGGTGCGGTTGGTCCTGTCCCAGTCGAGCGAGGCCGCCACCGAGGAGAGCAGAGCATGGCTGAGCACCCATGGTCAGCCATGCGAATGGATAGATCGGCACGGGATCGCCGCGCTCACACCAGTGGCGACCGACCGAGCGGACCGGGCCCTGTATCAACCGGATGTGTGGCAGGTGCGCCCGCCGCGCTTGATGAAGGCATTGGTCGACGCCGCACGGCGCAGCGACCGCATCACCGTTCGCCCGTTCGATCCGGTGGCCCGGCTGCTCGTCGGCAAGGGGCGGGTCACTGGTGTCCGGCTCGCCACCGGTGCGGACATCTACGCTCGGGAGGTAGTCGTCTGCGCCGGCGCCTGGGCTGGTCAGCTATTGGACCCACTCGCGTCCAGCATGGTCACTGTGCGCCCGATTCGTGGGCAGTTGCTCTGCGTGACAATGCCTTTCGATGTGGGTGCCGGTGCGGGCGCGATGTTGCTCGGGGAGGGCAACCACTACCTCATTCCCCGGGCGGACGGCCGCTGGGTGGTCGGTTCGACGTTCGAGGACGTCGGCTTCGACGAACGCGTCACCGCTGGTGGACTGCACGAAATCATCGACGGCGCACTTGCTTTCGCGCCGAGGCTCGCGCGAGCACCGATCGTGGCGCACTGGGCTGGGCTGCGACCGTCCACTCCGGACGGCGTTCCCTATCTGGGCAGGCCGCCCGGTCTCGACGGTCTTGTGGTGGCGGCGGGGCATTTTCGCGACGGCCTCCTGCTCACCCCGGTGACCGCCGAGATCGTCACCACGATGATCCACGGCGCTGATGCGCCGGTCGACCTGTCCGACACTGCGATCGGCCGGTCCGTACCCCACGCCGACGTCCCGGTGGCTCAGTCCGGGTCCGACACGGTGAGTGCGCCGGTCGCATACGAGGTGCGGCCGTCGAGCAGTACGTCGGCCACTGCTTGACCGATTACGGGAGCGAATTTGAACCCCATGCCGGAACACGCGCAGACTGCGGTGGCGCTGTGGGTGATCCGGGCGAGCGTCAACGCACCGCCGGCGGTGTGGGTGTACCGGCACACCCGCGAGCGGACGGCAGGTGACGAGGAGACCCCGGACATCCGTGCGCGCAACGCGGCGATGTCCGCGGTAACGACGTCCGGCGGAACAACGGCGTCGGCGGATCGAGGATCGACCAGCATTCCGGTGGAGAAGCGACCGAATTTCACGGCTTGGCCCGCCACGGCGGGAAACACCCCGAACGGCGTCGGATCGCGGTCGAAGATCACGAACGGCTCCGGGGCCGGAACGGGGTCGTCGAGCCAGTGCATCACGGCCTGTTCCACGGTCAGTTTCGGCATTGCGCGCAGACCCGACACCGCGGCCCACGCGCCGGTCGCCAGCACCAGTAGATCCGGCTCCACGATCTCGTCGGCGACGCGTACCCGCAGTGGTCCCTCGGTATCCGACCCGACCGAATCCGGTTGTGCTTCAATGCCGAATCGCAGTGTCGCCCCGTGCTCGACGGCCCGTGCCCGCAGTGCATCGACGCAGTCTTCCGCCAGCAGGATTCCCGCATGCGGCTCGTACCACCCCGACTCATCGGCTTCGATCCGCATACCGGGAAGCATCCGGCGCAGTTCCGCGGGGTGCAGCATTCGGTGCCCCGCGGCATCGCCGGGCATCGTCCCCACCGTCACACCGCCGGTGCGCACGAACAACCGGCGACCGGCATCGTGTTCCAGTCGCGACCACTGCGCGGCAGCGTCCCGCACCGCGGCAGTCAAGGCCGGGCGGTCAGGATGCTCTCGTAGCAGCCGGGAACCGCCGAACGAGGCTCCCCTCCCGCCAAGCGTGGAGTCCTGTTCCACACCGAGCACCGACAGCCCACGCCGCGCCAACGCATCGGCGCAGGCACTGCCCATCACCCCCAGCCCGACCACCAATACCTGACAGCGATATGTGCGCATCCATCCTCCTGGGAGCATGACAATGGCCGATGAGCCCACTCGTCTCCGAGCCCGCCTCGGCACCCGATTCCGCGGCGACATCATCGATCGTGACCAGCCCGACTACGAACGGGTACGCCGGGTCTGGAACGGAATGATCGATAGGAACCCCCTGCTCGTACTCCGCCCCGCGGATATCGCGTCCGTGCAGGCCGCGGTCCGGCTCGCCGGAGAGCTCGAGCGACCGCTGGCCGTTCGGGGTGGCGGACACAATGTCGCAGGCACCGGCACCTGCGACGACGAACTCGTACTGGACCTGAGCCTGCTCGGCGGGTTGCGGGTCGATCCGCAGCGGCGAATCGTGCGCGCCCCGGGCGGTTCGACCTGGGCGCCGGTCGATCAGGCGACCCAGGTACACGGACTCGCCACGGTCGGCGGCATGGTCTCCACGACCGGTGTCGGCGGGTTGACCCTCGGGGGCGGTGTCGGCTGGCTCATGCGCAGCTATGGCCTCACCTGCGACAACCTCGTCTCGGTCGACCTGGTGACGGCGGCCGGTGACCTGATCACGGCCTCCGACGAGACGCACCCCGATCTGCTGTGGGCGCTGCGCGGCGGTGGCGGCAACTTCGGCGTCGTCACCCACTTCACGTATCGGTTGCACCCGGTCGGCACGGTCGTCGGTGGATTTGTCATGTATTCCCTCGATCGAGCCGCCGAGGTGCTCCGACGCTATGCCGGCTACTGCGAGCGGTGCCCGGACACCGTCACCACGCTCGTCGTGCTGACCACCGCCCCCGACCAGCCGTTCGTTCCCGAGCGGTTGCGCGGAAGGCCGGTGCTGCTCGTCGCGGTATGCGACATCACCGCGGAGGCCGGCACCGGTGACCTGCTGGCAGCGCTGGGAGCTCCGGATCTGAACCTCACCGCCGCCATGCCCTACTGTGACCTGCAGTCGATGCAGGACCCGACAGCGCCGCACGGCTCGCGCAACTATTGGAAGTCCGGATATCTGCCCGGGCTCACCGGCCAACTGATCGACCTGCTCGTCGACTTCGCTGCCCGTGCACCGTCGCCGATGACCCAGATCCACGTGCATCAGATGGGCGGTGCGGTCGTACGGGTAGCCGGCGATGCTACCGCCGTGTCCTTTCGTGATGCGCCCTACATGATCAATATCGTGGGAATGTGGAACGACGTCGATTCAGATGCCGTCAACCTCGAGTGGCTGGCCGACTGCTGGCGACGTGTCGAGCCGCAGATCGCGGGAGCGTATTCCAACTTCCTCGCCGAAGGGGAGACCGACCGTGTCCCCGACGCCTACTCCGCCGAAGTCTGGAAAAGGCTGCGCGACATCAAAAGCGCATGGGATCCACGCAATATGTTCCGATACAACCACAACATTCCACCGCACGCCGACCACCCATGACAACCGGCCGGGTCGCCCGCCGGAACGGGCGCAGGGCAGGCTCTATTTCCGGCAGTCCACGATCGCGATATGCGGGTTGTCGAGGTAGCTCTGCCAGAATTCGGGTGGACCAGCGTCCGCGTCGGTAGGCGGGACCAGTGGAACCCACTGTACCGAACGGAATCCGCAATCGAACAACACCCGCTCGTAGGTTTCTCGTGACCAGAAGACGTTCGTGATGACGAACGAGGGATCGGTATTGATCTCGATGGTGATTTCGTCACCGTCCCGCGGGTTTCGCGGAAGGGTCACCGCGATTCCGTATTTCCCGAAATTCCTGGCTGAGCTCCACTTATCGGTCCGGTATCGGGAGTCCCCGACAATCGTCACGAAGCGGCCACCGGATCCGAGATTGGCGAAGACGTTCCGGCACATGCGGGCCAGCTGCGCTTCGTTTGTCGCGAACTGGAGCAGATGCACCGCCGCGACCAGGTCGTATTCACCGATCTTTCCCATCTCGACCACATCCGCGACCAGGTACTCGATACCGCGCGGATGCGCTCGTTCGAGGTCTCGCGCGTGCTCGATCAACGCCGGGTCGAGATCGGCGCCGGTAACCTGAGCCGCACCGAGCGGTGGAAACCGACGCGTGTACACCCCGTCGCCACAGGCCAGGTCGAGCACTGTACATCCGGAAATATCGCCGACCGCGCGGAAGAAGTTTCCAGGTTCGAGATACTTCCGGTACGGGATCTCCGCGGCCAACTCGAACAGTTCCGGCGTGAAGTCGACACCGGCCGTCACCGATTCTTGGTCACCAGGTGCCCAATCGCCCATTTCCGAACCTCGCAATATTGCTGAATGTTTACCGGTCCATGATTGCTGCTGCGCCTGGGTCCCCCATCCCAGCGATGGGAGTTCGGATCTCGCACGAGCGGCGATCGATCGGAGAGAAGTCGAGTCACGCCACGGCTGCACGCGACGGCTCGGATGCCGACGGGTGACGAAGTGTGCGACTACGCGGTTGCCCAGCTCGGCCAGCCGGACGACGTCCTGGTCGTGCGCGCAACAGGATTCCTCGTCACCGGCGCCGATCCAATCCCGCTTCATCACCGCCATGTTTGCCGTGCACACCCCTGCGCGCGCGTGGCAGGTCGACGGTTTGCGGAAGGAGTTCGATTCGCGGCGCCAGCACCGCATAGCGTGCGCCGCAGAACTTCGCCTCGAAATTCCGCATCCAGCCGTGATGGGACAGATTTCCCCAAGCGTCGAAACCTACGATGGAAATGCCACTGCGGTCATAGCTCCCGGAGAGCAGAAAGGTCCAGTACGCCTGGTCCGGAAAAGTGCCGTTCCGAGCCATGAAGGCGGCACAGAAACACAGGTACCGCCGCAGATCGAGGCCGTGGAGACCCTCGTCGTCATATTCACGCTTCGCGTATTTTCCGCTGCTTCCGATGAGCTCCGGTACCTTGGCGGCGGAGGTGACGAACCAATGCGATTCGCTCACCATGACGGTGCGGATCATATTCGCTTCGACATCGAAATTTATATTCGCCTGGATGCCGAACAGCTCGCACAAATCCCGTGCCGACAGCTCGGCAGGCACATAGACGAGCAGTTCGTCGCTGGATTCGAGTTCGGCAATCTCCGCATCGGTGAACGGGCAAGGCGCGATCTCGTCCGGCCGCTTGTCGCCGAACATCCCGTCGACGATCTCGTTCAGGTATGCTTCTCGGTCCACGTGTCGGGCGCCTTCCTCATCGGCTACGGCATTGCATTCGAGGCAACACGACATCCGCGCGGCAACGCGGGGGGAACACCCAACAGTTGCTTCATCGCACGGATGCTACTTCGGCTCGAGCCATCCGATTTCCCAGTGCGGGGACGGCCGAATGCTGGGACCGTCGGCGCAAACTTCCGTCCGGTATGCCTTTCCCGGTAACGGGTCGGTCATCGGTGCGACCTGCTGACACGCTGGAAGTTGTTGGGCTGCAACGAAAGCGCGGAGTTCGCCCAGCTCGGCGACCAACATGTCCTGCTTTCCCACAACGTGGCGGTCCCGACACGGAGCGGTCATAGTGCTGCCGACGTCAGCCCTGGCAAGATCCGTTCCGAGTACCAGTTGTCGGGCGATCGCGCGGCCGACGGCTCCTGAAGGCAGAATCCGGCTCTGCTTCTGGACTGTGACTGTCGCCGACGGCCATCCATCTTCGCCCCCTGTCAGGCCCGCTACGGGGTCTGATACAGTCCGGCCCGGATACATCGGAGGGCGAGAGGGCGGGATGGCGCACCGAATAACGTTGATCCCCTTGGCGGCAGCACTTGTGCTCGGACTCGCCTCCTGTGGTAACTCGGACGAAGGGTCACCGGCCGCGTCCACGACGCAGGCTGTGCGCACGAGCGGCGCGGCGGCGCAGCTGTTCGATCCGTGCACTGGAATTCCCGACACCGCACTGACCACCGCCGGACTCGACCCGGCGACCAAGCAGGTCGGTGTCGGTGGCGTCAAGCAGCCCGGCTGGGAGATCTGCGGATGGAAGGGCGCCGACTACACCCTCGGCGTGTTCTCCACCAGCGGGACCGTGGCCGAGTTCGAGCGGAGGCCGGGCAACGTCGATTTCCAGGACGTCACGATCGCCGGCCGCACCGGACGCCAGTTCCGGGTGGACGGCGCGGCCAAGGATCAGATGTGCGATGTGCTGTTCCCCGCCGCGCAGGGGCTGCTGCAGCTGACGCTGGTCAACAAGACAAGCGCCGACCCGTGCGCTCGCTTGCAGAGCGCCGGCGAGGCCATCGTCCCGGCACTGCCGAAGTAAACGACAACCCGGCCGATGGCATGGACGGACGAACCCACCCTGGTGCGCGATGACCCTGATGCCCCCGGCCGATCGCGTGGGACCCGGACTAGCCTGCCTGCAACCCTTCGGGGTCGCATCCGGGCGCACTGAACCGGCACGCCGCTACTTGTCGGCGAGGATGCCGAGCACCGCGTCGGAGGTATAGAACGGCGCGAGACGCTCGCGGATCAGCCCGGCCAGGACGCCGTTCTTCTTCGCGCCCTCGATCACCGCCGGCCCGTAGCGCAGAATCTCGTTGACGACGTCGTCGCCGGTGAGCCCGAGTTCGGGCAGCATGCCGGCCACTGTGTAGTCGCCGTACTTGGTGAAGAACACCTCGACGCACTCGTCGACGAGCAAGCCGAAGTACTCCTTCTCGCGGGTGGTGACGGCGATCTCGTAGCAGAGCAGAACCAGCTCGTTGAGGTCCGTCTGACTCAGGTATTCGCGCAGACCGCTGACCGGTTCGTCGGCGTGCAGATCCCAGAACTCCATCGCGGCGTCGTGCACCGGGGCGTCGCGCAGCATCTCGCGGATGGCGTTGTTGGTGCGTTTGAGCGCGAACAGCGCGCCCTTGCCCGCCAGGTCGCCCACGAACGTGCTGTCGGCCACCTTCTTCGCGCGGTTGGCGGCGGACTGGCCCAACGACATGAGCGAGGAGACGCCAGGGATCTTCTCGGCACGCTCCCGGTTGACCTGCATGAAGTCGTTGATCAGCTTGTCGACGAACTTCGAGGCGACGGTGGCCACGAGCGGGCTCTCGGTGAGCCGGTCCAGGATGCGTTCCTGGGCTCGGTGCATACCGAAGATCTTCTCCAGCAGCGCCTCTACCGGCTCGCGCTCGACCACCTGGCCGAGTGTGTAATCGTGGTTGGCGGCGATGTGGTCGTAGACGGAATCGGCGAACACGCCGACCATGTCGGCGAAAACCGGGCTGCCTCCGATCAGATCGATGACGGTCCGAACGGTCTGCTTGGCCTGCTCGACCTCGACGATGTCACGGAAGACCAGGGTGTCGGCGACCTCGAGGACGGATTCCGTGTCGCGCGCGAGCACCTCGGCGAAGCGGTCGCCGGTCACCTCGCCGAGGAGGAATTCCACCTGGGCGTCCAGCAGCCGTTCGGCGATCTCACGCGGCTCGCTCATCGAGTTCCACCCATCACAGTCGTAGTCCGGTGCACCTGGTCCGGATTACGGCTCGTGCGTTTCGATGTCGTTGCCGTGCAACGATTTCCGGATCCGATCCAGGCGCGCACGCGCAGCCTTCTCGCGTGCCTCCCATTGTTCGTCGACGCGGCGGCCGGCCGGGGTCTCCCGGTCGAGTTCGCCCATCCCCTGGGCGGTGCCGAAGCGCTGCTCGACCTTATCGCGAACTGACTCGAAAGTAGGAACGCCGGACGACGAATATCCGCCACCCGAGCCGGGTGCCGGAATACCGGGCGGCGGCACCGGTACGACGGGTACCGCGGAAACGTCTCCGACCTGCCTCGACACGTCCGGCACCGCCGCAGGGCCGTATGCGGCCGCGCTCGGCGTGTCAGGACTCACATCAGCCACGGCTCCCACATCACCTGCCTCGACGAGCCCGAGCAGCGCCGCGTGCGCCGCTTCGAACCCGGAGCGTCCCGCCGTCGCGACCAGCAGAACCCCCGCCAATTCCGCATCGGACAGCGCCGCCAGCCGCCCCGCGATCTCGCTTTTGTCACTCATACCGCCAGGCTACGCAGCCGCGACCACCGCGAACGGTTCACACCCGGAGGAGGGCGCCTGCCCAGTCGCGCACGAGGTCGTACCAGGCCGAGCCACCGACGACGATCAGGTCGTTGTGGCCCGCGCCGGGAAACACGACGAGCTGTTTCGGCTCCCGCGCCGCGGCGTAGAGCCGCTCGGCGTGCCGCAGCGGCAGCAGTTCGTCCTGGTCTCCGTGCATGATCAGCACCGGGGCGCGCAGCGCGCGGATGCGACGCTCGCTCGGATAGGCGTTCGGCACGAGCGGTGCGGGCAGGAACGGATACACCGAGCGGGCCGCGTCGCGGATGCCGGTGAACGTGGACATCAGCATCAATCCGGCCGGGGGATGCTCCTGCGCCAGTTCGAGCACGACACCGCCGCCGAGTGACTTCCCCAGATACAGCACCCGATCCGGGTCGACACCGGGTTGTGCCAGCATGGCCTTGCGCGCAGCGCGGGCGTCGAGGTAAGTGCCGTGCTCGGTGGGCCTGCCGGTGCTGCGTCCGTAACCGCGGTAATCGAAGGCCAGCACGTCGAATCCGGCCTCGGTGAGCAGCGCGAAGATCGGCACCCGGTCGCCGATGTTGCCCGCGTTGCCGTGCGCGAACAGGATGTGTCCGATCGAATTTCGCGCGGGCATCCACCAGGCATGCAGGGTCTCCCCGTCCGCCGTGCGCGGGGACAGCTCGGTGTAATCCATGCCGAGCACGGCCGGCGTCTGCAGCACCGTCCGCTCCGGCAGGTAGGTCAGCGCGTTGAGGATCGGACTGGCCGGATGTCGCATGCCCACGTTCTTCCTCCCTGTCGGCGCTCCGCAGCGGTGCGAATCAGCCGCGCAGGACCGCACCGACGGCATCGAACGCCGCGGTGACGGCCGCGTCACGCGCCGCACTGGCCTCGTCCTCGGTGAGTGTCCGGTCGGTGGCACGGAAGCGCAGCGCGTAGGTGAGCGACTTGCGTCCCTCGCCAGCCTGGGCGCCCTCGTACACGTCGAACAGCGCGATGTCCTCCAACAGTTCGCCGCCGCCGGTGCGCAACGCGGATTCGACCGACGCCGCGGAGATCGTCTTCTCGACACTCACCGAAACGTCCTGCAGCACCGCGGGGAACGGGGACACCGTCGGGACCGGCCGGGATTCCCGCAAGGGAAGCGCGTCCACATCGAGTTCGACAGCACACGTGCGCGGCGGCAGTCCGGAACGCTCCAGCACGGCGGGGTGTAGTTCGCCCGCGTAACCGACGACGGTTCCCTCGACCACAAGCTCGGCGCAGCGACCAGGGTGCCACGGCAGATAGGCCGCGGCGCGGCGTTCGATGGTCACGCCCGCCGCGTCGGCGACAGCGTCGGCGAGAGCGAACGCATCGGCGGCTTCGGCCGGGCGGCCTTCGCCCCACGGCCCGCGCGGCTCGCGGCGGCCGGTCAGGACGGCCGCCACGTGCACCGGCTGAGCGGGCAGCGAATCGAGCAGTTCGGCGATCTCGTCGTCGGTCGGACGCCGATCCACCGGCAGCGCCTCGACCGGCCTTGTGTTCGGTCCGGGCAGCACGACCTGAGCGATGCCGTAGACGGCGAGGTCACGGGCACCACGCGAAATGTTGCGCGCGGCCACCTCGAGCAGACCGGGCAGCAAGGTGGTGGCCAGCTCGGCACGCTCGACGTCCAGCGGGTTCACCACCCGGGTGGTGGCGCGCCGCGGGTCGTCGACGTCCAGACCCCAGGTTTCGAACACCCCGGCGGGCAGGAACACCGGCGCCGGCACCTCCACGCAGCCCGCGAAAGCCAGCGCGCGGCTGACCGCGCGGCGGCGGCGCTGCGCCGGGGTGAGACCACGGCCGGCCGGCGCGGTCGGCAGCACGGACGGGATCTGTTCGAGCCCCTCCAGCCGCAACACCTCTTCCACCAGGTCGGCGGGCTGGGCCAGGTCGGGGCGCCAGCTCGGCGGCGTGACCACCAGCTGGCCGTGCCCGGAGTCGCTGACGCCGACCTCGACGAGGCAGCCGATCTGGGCCAGGCGACGCGCCGAGGTCCCGGTCGGGTAGATGACGCCCGCGACGCGGTCGGCCAGGTCGATGTCGATGCGGATCGGCCCAACCGCCTGCACCGTGGGGCGTATATCGGTGAGCACGGATTCGACTGTGCCACCGGTGATTTCGGCGAGAAGTGTGGCGGCTCGGTCGAGCGCGGCGACGTTGATCTCGGGATCGACCACCCGCTCGTAGCGCTTGCCCGCCTCGGACACCAGCTTGTGCCTGCGCGCGGTCCGGTAGACCAGCAGCGGATTCCAGGTGGCCGCCTCCAGCAGAATGTCGGTGCTCTCGGCGCCGACCTCGGTGCTCGCGCCACCCATCACGCCGGCCAAGGAGACGACGCCGGAATCGTCGGCGATCACTACATCCTCGGCATCGAGCACCCGCTGCACATCGTCCAGGGTGCGCAGCGTCTCGCCCCGGTTCGCGGTGCGGACCACCAGCCCGCCCGATACCTTCTCGGCATCGAAGGCGTGCAGTGGCTGACCGAGCTCGAGCATCACGTAGTTGGTCACGTCGACCGCGGGCGAGATCGGGCGCACGCCCGACAGCAGCAGCCTGCGCTGCAACCACCAGGGGCTGACCGCCTTCGGGTCGATGCCGGTGACCCGGCGAGCCGCGAAACGGGTGCACTGGGAGCTCGGCTCGACCCGGATCGGCCAGGCCTCCTGTTCGTCGTCGGCCAGCGTTCGCACGGCCGGGTCGGCGTACTCGAGATCGAAACCGCAGGCCAGTTCGCGGGCCAGACCGCGCACCGAGAAGCAGTAGCCGCGGTCGGGGGTGATGTTCAGCTCGATGACCGTGTCGTCGAGGCCGAGCAGCTCGTTGGCGTCGGTACCCGGCTCCGCGGTGCCCGGCTCCAGCACCAGAATGCCGGAATGGTCCTTGCCGATACCGAGTTCGGCGACCGAGCAGATCATGCCGTTCGAGACGTGGCCGTAGGTCTTGCGCGAGGCGATGCGGAACCCGCCGGGCAGCACACCACCCGGCAGGACAACGACCACGAGGTCGCCGACCTCGAAGTTCCGTGCGCCGCAGACGATCTCCTGCAGCTCGGGAACGCCGATGTCGACCCTGCAGAATCGGATCGGCTTCTTGAACTCCGTGAGCTCGGTGATCTCCGCGACCCGCCCGACCACCAACAGCCGCGCGGTGTCCGGTCCCTCCCCGTTCCCCACCGGGTCACCGGTGACCCGCTCGAGCTTGTCGACCTCTTCGACCTCCAGCCCCACCCGGACGAACCCCGCGTCGAGCTCTTCCGGCGGCACCGACCAGTCGGGGTTGGTGCGCTGGAGGATGTCGGTCAGCCAGGACTGCGCTACTCGCACTTGACGTTTCGCTCTCTCGATCGAAGGGTGAGGTCAGGACCGGATACCGAAGGGCAGCGTGAAACGCACGTCCCCTTCGACGATGTCCCGCATGTCCGGGATGCCGTTGCGGAACTGCAGGGTCCGCTCCATGCCCATACCGAACGCGAACCCGCTGTACACCTCGGGATCGATCCCGCTGGCGATCAGCACCTTCGGGTTCACCATGCCGCAGCCGCCCCATTCGACCCAGCCCGCGCCGCCCTTCTTGTCCGGGAACCACACGTCGACCTCGGCGGAGGGCTCGGTGAACGGAAAATAATTGGGGCGCATGCGCGTACGGGTGTCCGGACCGAACAGCGCCCTGGCGAAGGCGTCCAGGGTCCCGCGCAGGTGCGCCATGGTCAGGCCCCTGTCCACCGCCAGACCCTCGACCTGGGAGAACACCGGCGTGTGCGTGGCATCCAACTCGTCGGTACGGAAGGTGCGGCCCGGGCAGACCACGTAGATCGGCAGCTCGCGTTCCAGCATGGAGCGCACTTGCACCGGGGAGGTGTGCGTGCGCAGCACCTGGCGCGAACCCTCCGGCGCGATGTGGAAGGTATCCTGCATCGTCCGGGCTGGGTGGTCGGGCAGGAAGTTCAGCGCGTCGAAGTTGAAGTGCTCGGTCTCCACCTCGGGACCCTCGGCGACCTCCCAGCCCATCGCGACGAACACGTCGGCGATCTGCTCGGAGATGACCGTGATCGGGTGCCTGGCGCCGACCGGCGTACGACGGGCGGGGAGCGTCACGTCGATGGCCTCGGCGACCAGCACGGCGGCGTCGCGCTCGGCGAGCAGCGTGGCACGGCGCGCCTCGAACGCCTCGGACACCCGGCCGCGCGCGATGTTCACTCGCTTGCCCGCGTCGGCCTTCGCCGATTTCGGCAGACTGCCCAGCGCACGCTGCGCCAAGGCAAGCGGTGCCCGGCCGCCGAGATGCTCGGTTTTCGCGACCGCGAGCGCATCCAGATCGCCGGCAGCGGCAAACGCCTTCTCGGCGGCCGCCGCGGCCGCGGCCAGTGCCTCCTCGGTCAGCGCCGCGTTCTGCTCGCCTGCGTCGATGTCGTCGGCCACGATGCTCCGTCTCTCCCCTGGGGATCGGTTCGCGGGCACAGCTGATTGCCTACCCACATTGCTGCTGGTCGAATCGTATTCGATGCCTCCCGGACACTTCACGCGGATTCCCCCGCTGTCACGGACCAAATGGTCTGTCAGCTCGCCGCGGATCCGGTTCTCGCCCTCGAAACGCGCTGATGACGCGCCTCGCCGCTACGGAAGACTGGTCTCGTTACGACGAGAGTGACCGGACAGTGGGACGTTCCGGCCACCTCCGCAACCGCGCTCGTGTACCCATTTCCGACACGACGCACCGCTCGGTGTCATCAACGCTACTGTGCGCCCTCCCCCGAAGCAGCGGAAAGGACGCACAGATCGGCGGTCAGTCCGCCGCGACCACCCGACGCGGCAGCAGCAGCGACGCCAGCGCCCCCACCGCCACGATCGCCGCGCCGACCCATACCGCGGGCACCAGCCCAGCTACGTAGCTCTTCGGGCCGAGGTAGGAACCATAGGAGGCGAATACCGAGGCCAGCACCGCGACACCCATCGCCACGCCCACCTCGCGGACGGTGTTGTTGGTGCCCGAGGCCATGGCCCGGTCCTCTGGTGCGGCGCTGGTCATCACGATCGTGGACGCGGGCGCGAAGGTCAGGCCCATACCCACACCCGCGAGCAGGAACGGCGCGACGAATGCTCCATAGCCGATGTCCACCGATGTGATCGCCGCTATCCAGGCCAGCGCCGCGGCGAGCAATCCCTGACCCGTGCTGATCAACGTGCGCGCGCCGACCCGGTCGACCAGCAGGCCCGCGATCGGCGCCACGAGCATGGGAGCCATCGTCCACGGCATCGTGCGCACGCCCGATTCCAGCGGGCTGTAGCCCTGCACCACCTGGAAGTACTGCGCGAGCAGGAAGATCGAACCGAACACCCCGACCGAGAAGGCGAAGCCCACGACGTTGCTCACGCTGAATGCCCGGGAACGGAACAGCCGCAGCGGCAGCATCGGCTCCGGCGTACGCAGTTCCCAACCGATCAGGCAGCCCAGCAGTGCGGCGCCGCCGATCAGCGCGGACAGCACACCCGCCGAGGTCCAGCCGTCGTCGGCGCCGTGGATCACGCCCCACACCACCGCGAGAACGCCGCCCGCCGACAGCAGCAGACCGACCGGGTCGAGGCGCCGGCTGCCACCGTGCGACTCGGCGAGCACCCGCGCGGCGAAGGGCAGCACTGCGAGACCGACAGGCACGTTCAGCCAGAAGATCCAGTGCCAGCTCAGCCCGTCCACCACGGCGCCGCCGATGAGGGGACCGAGCGCGACGCCGAGACCGGCGATACCGCCCCAGATGCCGATGGCAGCGTTGCGCATCCGCTCCGGAACAGCCGTCGAGAGCAGCGTCAGCGACAGCGGCATCACGGCCGCCGCGCCGAAGCCCTGAATCGCCCGTGCGGCGATCAGCATGCCCGGTCCGGTGGCCAGTGCACAGGCCGCGGACGCCAGCGTGAACAGTGCGATGCCCGCAAGAAAGACCCGGCGCCTGCCGAGCCGGTCACCGACGGCCGACGCGGTGAGCAGCAGCGAGGCGAAGGACAACGTGTAGGCGTTCACGAACCACTGCAGGTCGGTCAATGCGGCGCCCAGCTCGGTGCGGATCACCGGCAGCGCGTTCGTCACGACCAGGTTGTCCAGCGTGACCATGAACATCGGGATACCGACGGCGACCAGCACGGCGGCGAGCGAGCGCCCGCCGATAGCAACCGCGGGTGCGGCGGCAGGTGCCGCCGCAGATTGAAATGTCTCGGTCATGTCCAGTCCTTGTTGTAATCGACTGATAACTAACTGCCCGAAGAGTATGCATTGACTGATAACATGTCAAGATTCGCACGAACCAGAGGAGACGGAGCACCCCGATGGCGCATTCGACCAGAACCAGGATGACCGCCACCGAACGCGGCGAGCAGGTGCTGCGCGCGGCCATAGACGCCTTCGCCGAGTCCGGTTACGCGGCCACGAAGACCGACGAGATCGCCCGGCGCGCAGGCGTTTCGCAGCCGTACGTGATCCGGCTCTTCGGCAGCAAACAGCAGCTGTTCCGCGCAGCGCTGCACCGGGTGTGTGACCGGATCGAGGAGATCTTCCGTTCGGCGCGCGCAGAGGCAGGCCCTGGTGTGAGTTCCGAGGAAGCGCTGCGCGCGCTCGCCAACGGCTACTCGGTGTTCCTGGCCGAGCGAGAACTGCTCCAACTGCTGCTGCATGGGTTCTCGGCCAGCGCGGACCCCGCCATCGGCGACCATGTCCGTACGCGTTTCGGCCAGATCTACACCCTGGTCCGCGAACTGAGCGGCGCGCCGACATCCGAGGTGCGCCGGTTCCTGGCCTCCGGGATGCTGCTCACGGTGATGAGCGCGATGCGTGTCGCGGGACCGGACGCGGTGCCTGCCGCGTGGGCGGCGGAGATTTTGGCGGATCTGAGCGCCAACGGCGATTGAGCAGGCGCGGGCCGTCACGCGATCGAGTCGGTCAACGGCGCTCGAGTAGAGCTGCCGGTTTCGCAATCGGGCGGATCTGCCCGTTGAAAGCTATCGACCAGGCGCGCGGCTGTCTTGCTATCGGGCCGGACGCACGCACGTGCTGGTCCGCGCCGATCCGAGGGACCCGCGACCTCAGGAATCGGCGCGGTAGCGGACGCGGGAGTTCGCGTAGAGGCAGATCGCCGCGGCAGTGGCCAAATTCAGGCTCTCGGCACGGCCTCGAATAGGGATGCGGACGCGATGGTCGGCGCGACGCGCGACGGCGGGGTCGAGGCCGTGCGCCTCGTTGCCGAACAGCCAGGCGACAGGTTCGATGAACAGCTCGTCGGCGTCGTCCAGGTCGACTTCGCCGTTGGCGGCGGTCGCGAGGATCGTGATGCCAGCGGCCGCAAGCGCATCCACCGTCTCACCGACGTCTCTGTGCCGTGCGATCGGCACGTGGAAAATGCTGCCCGCGCTCGCACGCACGCATTTTCCGTTGTGCGGGTCGACACTGTCTCCCGCCAGCACCACTCCGTCGGCACCGACCGAATCGGCGACCCGGACGAGTGTTCCGGCATTGCCCGGCTCTGCCATTTCGACGGGAACGGCCAACATCCGCGGGCCCCGCTCGAGTATTCGCGCCAGCGGCACGTCGATAAGGTCGCAGACCGCGACCAGTCCCGGAGCAGTGACGGTTTCGCCGAGATGCTGCGCTGCGCGGTCGCCCACCAGCGTGCTGCGCACCCCCGCGGCGGCCGCGCCGGCGATCAGCTCGTGCTCACGCTCGGCGGCGGCCATCGAGTAGAACAGCTCATGCACTCGCCCGGCGCTCAGCGCCGCGGCAACGGCGTTGGCTCCCTCGGCGAGGAATCGGCCTTCCTTCCTGCGCTGCGCGCTGCGCTGCAGCTTGACAGCGGAAACGACCCGCGGATTGCGCTCGCTGAGCGCCTCCACGGGTCGTTCCGAGGGTCGTCCTTGTGTCAACAGATTCCGCGACTCAGGCAGCCGGGGCGTTGACGTCCTGCGGGAGAGCGGCCTTGGCGATCGCGACGAGACCGGCGAACGCCTCGGCGTCCGACACCGCGAGCTCGGCGAGAATCTTGCGGTCCACCTCGACACCGGCGGCCTTCAAGCCCTGGATGAAGCGGTTGTAGGTGATGTCGTTGATCCGCGCCGCGGCGTTGATTCGGGCGATCCACAGCTTACGGAAGTCACCCTTGCGCGCCCGGCGGTCCCGGTAGGCGTAGGCGAGCGAGTGCAGCTGCTGCTCCTTGGCCTTGCGGTACAGCCGCGAACGCTGGCCGCGGTAACCCTTGGAGGCCTCAAGGATGGAACGGCGCTTCTTCTGAGCGTTGACGGCCCTTTTGACGCGTGCCACTGGTCAGTCCTGTTCGATCTGGGGGCGCGGGCGGCGCCCGAAATTGGTCGGGGGTGGCGCCGGAGAATCTCCGGTCGCGGTGTGCTGGTAGCTAGCCTGCGCAGTGGCGCAATCAGATAGCGAGCAGCTTCTTCACGCGACGGACGTCGGCAGCCGCGACGACCTCCGTGCCGTCCAGACGACGAGTCCGGCGGGTGGGCTTGTGCTCGAACAGGTGGCGACGGTTCGCCTGCTGGCGAAGCAGCTTGCCTTTACCGGACACCTTGAATCGCTTCGAGGCGCCGCTGTGGCTCTTCATCTTCGGCATGGATTCCTCTATCTGTCGTTCCGGCGGCCCTCGCGGACCGCCGGTGTTCTGATCGGTGTTACTGCGGAGGTGCTGCCGCCTCGGCCTGCTCCGCGGCCGGCTCACCGGCCGGTGCGGCGCTGGGCGCCGGGCGCGGGGCCGACTCCTGCTGCGCCTTCACCCGCGTCTTCGCACCCTTGTGGGGGGCGAGGACCATGGTCATGTTGCGACCGTCCTGCTTGGCCGAGGTCTCTACGAAACCCAGCTCGGCAACGTCGGAGGCCAGCCGCTGCAGCAGCCGAAACCCGAGCTCGGGGCGGGACTGCTCGCGACCCCGGAACATGATCGTCACCTTGACCTTCGACCCCGCCTCGAGGAAGCGGACCACATTCCGCTTCTTCGTCTCGTAGTCGTGGTCATCGATCTTCGGGCGGAGCTTCTGCTCCTTGATCACGGTCTGCTGCTGGTTCTTCCGAGACTCACGCGCCTTCTGCGCCGTCTCGTACTTGAATTTGCCGTAATCCATGATCTTGCAGACCGGCGGACGGGCATCCGGGGCCACCTCGACCAAGTCGAGGTCGGCTTCGAGGGCGACGCGTAGTGCATCTTCAACACGCACGATCCCAACCTGCTCGCCGCCAGGTCCGATGAGACGGACTTCGGGAACACGGATGCGATCGTTGATGCGGGTCTCAGTGCTGATGGGGCCTCCTAGGTCAAGCGGTGTCGTCGGACGACCGCACGCAATAACTGCAACCCCTGTTCAACACAAAGGCCCCGGTGCGGTATTCCGCACGGGGCCCGGTGTCGACCGATCGCCGACCGCGAATATTCGGGTCGACCCTTGTGCGTCGGCTCTCCCGCGAGAACCCCGGCACAAGAAACCCGCCCTCGTAAGGACGGGTGACCGGACCGTTTGACCTGTACGATCGCTCGTCGGCAACGGTGGGAGTCGGGCTCCACTTATCAGGCCCCGGGCAGGCCCGGGGCGGTCGTCAGCGAAAAGTCTAACATTCTGTTCGGCTATCGCCGAATCGGGACGAAAACCGCTTGCCGGACCACCCGACGCGTGCCACGCTCCCCCGATGCCCACACCACGCCGTGACCTGCTGCGATGGCAATTCGACCTGACCTGGTCGCTCGCCGGGATCCACTTCGACACGCTCACGCAGGAAGACTTCCTCTGGGAGCCCACCGACCTCGTCTGGACGGTACGACCGGATCCCGAAGGCGTATGGCGGCCGGACTGGGCCGATACCGAACCCGATCCCATGCCGGTCCCGACCATCGGCTGGCTCACCTGGCACATCGGCTGGTGGTGGGGCACGGCCGTGGACCACGCCGAGAAGCGCATCCCACCAGCGCGGGAGGACGTGCACTGGCCTGGCGACGGCGCCGCCACCATCGCCTGCCTGCGCGAGCTACGCGAGGAGTGGGTGCGCGTGCTCGGCGGGCTCACCGAAGCCGATCTGGATCTCCCGTCCGCCTACCCGTGGCCCGCCGACGCCGGGCTGACCATCGCACACCTGGCGGGCTGGGTGAACGCGGAGCTGATGAAGAACGTCGCAGAGATCGGCCACCTCCGGATGCTGCGCGCGGCGTCGCTAGCCTGAAGGGCATGACTGAAGAGCTCGACACCTCCGTGCGCGAACTGGCCGACATCCCTGCGGTCGAGGTGATCAGCCGCGCCGCCGTGATGCTGATGAGCTCGGCGGCGGAGAAGCTCGGGCTCGCCGACGAGGATCCGGCCACCAGTCCGCGCCGCGACCTGGACGAAGCGCGGCGGGTGATCACCGCGCTGGCCGGGCTGGTCACGGCCTCGGTGGAGTATTTGGGCCCGCATGCCGGGCCGATTCGCGAGGGGCTGCAATCGCTGCAGCGCGCCTTCAGGGAGTCCTCCGCACACCCCGACGAGCCGGGCAAGGGCCCTGGTGAGAAGTACACCGGCCCGGTCTACTGACTCGCAGTCGCCACCAGCGGGTGCCGTAAAATCTTTCCCTTCGGGAATTTTTGCCCACCGGGCAAGTTTTCGCCGTAGTCTGGAGCCATGCCCGAAGAACACACGCTCGGCCTGCGCGAGCGCAAGAAGCTCGACACCCGTCGGGCACTGAGCGACGCGGCGCTGCAACTGGCCTTCGAACGCGGACTCGAGAACGTCACCCGAGAGGACATCGCGGCGCGGGCGGGTGTATCGGTACGGACGTTCACCAATTACTTCACCGGCAAGTACGACGCGATCGCCTATCGCCAGGCCGAGCGCATCCGGCGCAGCCTCGTCCTCCTGCGTGAGCGGCCCGCCGACGAGCCGTTGTGGACGGCCGTCTCCGCCGCGCTGCTCGCACCCCTCGAGGCCGAGGGCGCCACGGACATGGTGCCGAGTGCCGCCCAGCTGGCCGAGATCCGCAAGCTGCTTGCCATCCCCGAGCTACGCTTCGCGATCTCCAAAGAAGCCACCGAAGACTGGGTCGAAGTGGTCGCCGAACGTACCGGCACCGATCCGCATCGCGATCTCTATCCGCGCCTGGTGGCGGGCGTGATCGCGGCCTTGGGCGAAGCGGCCATGCTGGCCTACGTCCACGCCGATCCCCCGGTGCCCGTGACCACCGTGCTCCGTCAGGCCCTGGCCGAAGTCGCCGCAGGCCTGCCCGATCCTCAGCGCTGACCCCAGCGCGACCACATCACCGAGATACCAGAAGGGTTGTCCTCGTCATGCCCGAAAACGCTGTCGACGTGGTGATTTCCGGTGCCGGACCGAACGGGCTCATGCTCGCCGCCGAGCTCGCGCTCGCCGGTGTCCGCCCCGTCGTCCTGGACCGGCTCACCGAGCCGAGCGCGGAGCCGAAGGCCAACGGCCTGGTCGGCCAGGTGATCCGCCTGCTGGATCTGCGCGGGCTCTACCACGAGTTCGGTGGCACACCAGGCGCGCCTGCGCCGATTCCGGCGTATTTGCTCGGTGGGATGCCGGTGTCGTTCGCCGGGGTCGCGGACAACCCGATGCGGGCGATGCTGATGCCGCAGCCGCGGCTGGTCCGGCTGCTGGTGGAGCATGTGCGCGGCCTCGGGGTGGACCTCCGATGGGGCAACGAGGTGATCGGCCTCGACCGCGACGACGCGGGAGTCACCGTCACGGTGGCAGCGCACGACGGGACCTACGACCTGCGCACCCGGTATCTGGTGGGCGCAGACGGCGGCAAGAGCCTGATCCGCAAGAGCGTCGGCATCGGTTTTCCCGGCCACACCTCTGCGACGATCAACCGGATGGCGCATGTGCGCCTACCCGACAACCTGCGCACCGCCGACGGCGGCGTCGAGGTCCTCGGACCCGGCCGTCTTCCGTTCGGGCACAACCGGCTCGAACGCGGCGGATTCGTCTTCGCCGAGCTCGAACCGGGCCGTCCGCTCGTCGCCACGACGGAATTCGACGGGTCCGAACCGAGCGACGCGCCGATGACATTCGACGAACTGCGGGCGAGCCTGCGCCGGGTGCTCGGCGTCGACCTGCCGATCGAGCCGCCGCAGGGGCCCGGACCGCACGCGCTGCGGCGCATCCACGGCCAGAACACGCGGCAGGCCGACCGGTACCGGGACGGAAACGTCCTGCTGGTCGGCGATTCCGCACATGTGCACTCCGGCATGGGCGGTCCTGGACTCAATCTCGGCCTGCAGGACGTGTTCAACCTGGGGTGGAAGCTCGCAGCCCAGGTGCGCGGATGGGCGCCGGACGACCTGTTGAACACCTATCAAGAGTGAGCGGCATCCGGTCGGCGAGCGGGTGATGCTGCAGTCGATGTCGCAGACCCACTCATGATGCCCGGCCCCGAGATCACCGCGCTGCGGGCGCTGTTCGGCGAGCTGCTGCAACTGCCGGGGACGGCAGAGCACATCGCACACCTGATGGCCGGTTCCGACGTCCGCTACGACACCGGCGACGACCATCCGCTCGCCGGACTCCTCATGCCCGATCTCACCCTGTCGGACGGACGTCGCGCCGCCGAGCTCCTGCACCAGGCGCGCCCGGTACTGCTCGACCTGACCGGCGGCCGCTTCGCCGACACGCCGCGCGAGGCTGGCGCGACCGCATCGACACCGTGGTCGCCACCTGCGCGGACGCGCCGACGGATGCGTTGCTGATCAGGCCGGACGGCTATGTGGCCGCGGTCGCGCGGGAACCCGAGGAGGCGGACCGGCTGTACGGTGCGCTCACTCGCTGGTTCGGGAGCCGAGCGGGCTGACGAGCGAGTGTCGCCCACCGCAGGTGGGTGGAGACCGACAACCGGCGACCCCGCGATGGGCTGACGCGCGAACTCGTGTGTCTCCGCCCCGGGTGCGCGGGGCGAACGACCGTCGAACCTGGGGCAGGCCCGGTGCCGACCCACCGGTCGGCACCGGGCCTGAGTGGCGGCCCGGCAGCGGAGCACGGCGACCTATCCCGCGACCGCGACCGGCGTTTCTGGACGTGAATGCCGTTGCGGCACCGATGTTCAGGAATCCGCCTGGGTCGGACACAGTGCGGCAATCGCCCGGATCGACGCCGAGCTCCCCTGCCGGCCACTGGCCGATGCGGTCCAAGCCGAAGGAACTCGCCGGGCTGATCCACCATCGCAAACCGCGGACACGACGAAAAGCCGCGCGTCCACGGCATTCGGTGCACCACGCCGCCCGAACGGGGCGTGTCAGCCGACCGGCGCCGCCTTCTTCGCCACCCGCTTCGTCGCCTTGGCCGCCGTCGGCTCGACTGCCCGAGACTTGGCCACGGTGGCCTTGGCCGGTGTCTTCTTCGCCGGGGCCTTCGGCGCGGACGACTGGGCGAGCACGTCGCGTAGGAACTGACCGGTGTAGCTTTCCGCAACGGCCGCAATGTCTTCCGGGGTGCCTTGGGCAACGACGGTGCCGCCGCCGGAACCGCCCTCGGGACCCATATCGACCACCCAGTCGGAGGTCTTGATGACGTCCAGGTTGTGTTCGATGACGATCACCGTGTTGCCCTTGTCGACCAGGCCGTTGATGACGCCGAGCAGCTTGCGAATGTCCTCGAAGTGCAGACCGGTCGTCGGCTCGTCCAGGATGTACACCGTCCGCCCGGTCGAGCGCTTCTGCAGCTCGGCGGCCAGCTTCACGCGCTGGGCCTCGCCGCCGGACAGCGTCGGAGCACTCTGCCCGAGCCGCACATATCCGAGCCCGACGTCCACCAACGTTTTCAGATACCGGTGGATCGAGGTGACCGGCTCGAAGAACTCGGCAGCCTCCTCGATGGACATATCCAGCACCTCGGCAATGGTCTTGCCCTTGTAGTGCACCTCGAGGGTCTCCCGGTTGTACCGGGCCCCATGGCAAACCTCACACGGCACATATACATCCGGCAGGAAGTTCATCTCGATCTTCAGCGTGCCGTCACCGGAGCATGCCTCGCAGCGACCGCCCTTGACATTGAACGAGAACCGGCCCGGCTGGTAGCCACGCACCTTCGCCTCGGTGGTGGCGGCGAACAAGGTCCGGATCTTGTCGAACACGCCGGTGTAGGTGGCCGGGTTCGAGCGCGGGGTGCGGCCGATCGGCGACTGGTCCACCTGCACCAGCTTGTCCAGGTGGTCGAGCCCGTTCACCCTGGTGTGCCTGCCCGGCACCTGCCGCGCGCCGTTGAGCCGGTTCGCCAGCACCGTGGCCAGGATGTCATTGACCAGCGTCGACTTGCCCGACCCGGACACGCCCGTGACCGAGGTGACCACGCCGAGCGGAAAGCTGACGTCGATGCCCTTCAGGTTGTGCTCGTTCGCACCGACCACGGTGAGCTGGCGCTTCCTGCTGACCGGGCGGCGCACCACCGGTACCTCGATCCGCTCACGGCCCGAAAGATAGGCGCCGGTCAGCGAAACCGGGTCGGTGAGCAGCTCCTGGTAAGGCCCGCTGTGCACCACCGTGCCGCCGTGCTCGCCCGCGAGCGGGCCGATGTCGACCA
This sequence comes from Nocardia sp. 2TAF39, assembly GCF_052114905.1. NCBI lineage: Bacteria > Bacillati > Actinomycetota > Actinomycetes > Mycobacteriales > Nocardiaceae > Nocardia > Nocardia sp. 2TAF39. Next base: position 131,985 of record NZ_JBFRFQ010000014.1, on the reverse strand, counting down.
CCCAGTCCGAGGCGCGGATGGTGTCCTCGTCGTGCTCGACCACGATCAGCGTGTTGCCGAGATCACGCAGCCGTGTGAGGGTTTCGATGAGCCTGCGGTTGTCGCGCTGATGCAGGCCGATGGAGGGCTCGTCGAGCACGTACAGCACGCCGACCAGGCCGGAGCCGATCTGGGTGGCAAGCCGGATCCGCTGTGCCTCGCCGCCGGACAGCGTGGCCGCCGCACGCGACAGGCTCAGGTACTCCAGGCCGACGTCGAGGAGGAAGCCCAGCCGCGCCTGCACCTCCTTGAGCACCTGCCCGGCGATGGCGGCCTCGCGCTCCCCCAGGGTCAGTGAGTTCAGGAACTTCGAGCAATCTCCGATGGACAACTCGCTGACGTCGGCGATGGACTTGTTGTCGTTGTTCGCGGCGAGGGTGACCGCGAGAATCTCCGGACGGAGGCGGGCGCCGTTGCACACCGGGCACGGGATGTCCCGCATGTACCCGTCGTAGTGCTCCTTCATCTGTTCGGAGTCGGTGTTCTCCATGCGCCGCTGCAGGAACGGCATCACGCCCTCGAAATCGGCGTAATAAGAGCGTTTGCGGCCGTAGCGGTTGGTGTAGGAGACGTGCACCTGGTCGGCGCTGCCCTCCAGGACCGCTTTGCGGGCTTTCAGCGGCAGGTCCTGCCACGGCGTATCCATGGAGAAGCCGATGGATTCGGCGAGGCCGGACAGCAGCCTGGTGAAGTACTCGGCGGTCTGGCCGCGCGACCACGGGGCGATCGCGCCCTCGTTCAGGCTCAGCGCCGGGTCGGGCACGACCAGGTCCGGGTCGACCTCCTTGCGGATGCCGAGGCCGGTGCAGTCCGGGCAGGCGCCATAGGGCGAGTTGAACGAGAACGAGCGCGGTTCCAGGTCTTCGATGTCGAGCGGGTGGCCGTTCGGGCAGGCCAGACGTTCGGAGAAACGGCGCTCCCGGTCGTGCGCGTGCTCGTCGCGGTCCACGAAGTCGAGCACCACGATGCCGTCGGCAAGCCGCAGCGCGGTCTCGATCGAATCGGTGAGGCGCTGCTTGGAATTCGGCTTCACCGCAAGACGGTCGATCACGACCTCGACGTCGTGCTTCTCCTGCTTCTTCAGTTTCGGCGGATCGGTGAGCGGATACACCACGCCGTCGACCCGGACGCGGGAATAGCCCTGCGTGTTCAGCTGGTCGAACAGATCGACGAACTCGCCCTTGCGGGTGCGCACCACCGGGGCGAGTACCTGGAACCGGATGCCTTCGGCCATGGCCAGCACCTGGTCGACGATCTGCTGCGGGGTCTGCTTGGCGATCAGTTCGCCGCACACCGGGCAGTGCGGCGTGCCCGCCCGCGCGTAGAGCAGACGCAGGTAGTCGTACACCTCCGTGATGGTGCCGACCGTCGAGCGCGGGTTGCGGTTGGTGGACTTCTGGTCGATCGACACCGCGGGCGAGAGGCCCTCGATGAAATCGACGTCGGGCTTGTCCATCTGACCGAGGAACTGCCGCGCGTAGGCCGACAGCGATTCGACATAGCGCCGCTGGCCCTCCGCGAAGATCGTGTCGAAGGCCAGGCTCGATTTGCCGGAGCCGGACAGACCGGTGAACACGATGAGGCTGTCGCGGGGCAGTTCCAGATCGACCCCCTTCAGGTTGTGCTCCCGAGCTCCACGCACAGTGAGGCGTTCCGCCACAAGCCGTCCCTTCTCATTCGTGTTCAGCGTCCAGACATACCCCCGTCCGCCATGCTAAGCGTGGGCACCGACAGGTTTCGCGGACCGCCCGCCACCTCGATGAACGGCGGGAGCCGGACCGCAGGACGCGGGGATGCAGCCAGGAAACAGGCCGGACGTCTCTGTAGGATCGCCCGCTCGGCGCCTAGGGTCAACAGCTCGGCGCCGCCCGCCATTCCGACGGGCTCGCCGCGCGGTCGTGCCACGCCTGTTCCGACTCGCCTCCCGGTCACGCCGAGCCGAGCCGCCGCCGAGTCACGCCGAGCCGACTCGCCTCCCGGTCACGCCGAGCCGAGCCGCCGCCCGGTCACGCCGAGGCGGTGATGCGCAAAGCATGGTCAGGCCCCTCCGAGCACCACGACGGAATTGTTCCCGCCCATACCCAGCGAGAGCTTCGCGGTGATACCCCCCTCGAACGGTGCGGGGCCGTCCAGCAACCGCGGGTGGGCGGGCGCGACGATCGGTGCCGCGGGTATGACACCGCGGTCGTAACCCAACGCCGCCGCGGCCACCTCGACCGCGGCCGACGCACCCTGGCAATGGCCCACCAGCGGTTTCAGCGCGTAGATGTGCGGGCGGTCGGCGAACAGGTGCGCGACCAGATGGCTTTCGGCCACATCGCACTGCCTGGTACCGCTGCCGTGGGCGTTGAAGTAGCTCACCTCCTCGGCGCTCACCCCCGCGTCAGCGAGCCCGCGACGGGCACAGTCCAGGATCTGCTCATGGCTCGGGTCGACGGAGACCACGTGATAGGCATCGTTGGTCATGGCGCCACCGAGCACGGCGGCGTAGGGCCGGTCCACCGAGCGGGTCAGGACGAAGGCGACCGAGGCCTCCCCGATACTGAACCCGCGGCTACCCTTCTGGAAGGGCCGGCACGCGTCCAGCGGTTCGGCGTCGGTGACCGCCGCACCGAGCCCGACGAAATGTTCCACCATGTCCGGGCTCGCGGACAGGTCGGTGGCCACGCAGATCACATCGTCGGCCAGCCCGGCGTTCAGCCAGAGCTTCGCGGTGATCAGCGCGACGTTGGCCGAACTGCACGCCGCGGACACGTTCATCGCCGGACCGTGGAAACCGAACTCCTGCAATAGCACCGAGATCGGGGTGGACGGCAGCAGCCGAAGATAATCGCGGGAGCCCCGATGGCCGTGATCGACAACATAGAAGTCATGCCAGTTCGCCACGTCACCCAGCACGATCGCGTGCAGCAGCCCGACCGTGCGACCCGGCCGCCAACCCCGGCTTCGCGCGTCCGCGATCGCCTCCCGCGCAGCCTCGTGCACGGCACGCCCGTATCGGCTGGTGGTCACGTCGTGATCACCGCCGTCAGGCACCAGCGATACCCAGGCATCCTCGTCCCGCTCGGGCCCGTAGCCGCTCTGCATGGACGCCGCCGACTTGCCGCTCAGCAAACCTTGCCACAGGATTTCCCGCCCCCACCCATACCCGGTCACCGCACCGAGCCCGGCGATGGTCATATGATCTTGATACTGCGGTCTGTCGTTTCGGGACCGAATGGCGTTGGCGCCCGGCATAGCATCGCTCCTTCACCGGATTCCCCGGGGCGACCAGCGGTCGGCCCGACTTCCGCGTGGGACCCGGTTTTGTCATGATCACCAGATCGAACCGGACGAAGTGCCCGAACTGTGATCTGAGCAATTGCGTCGACGGTGTGATCTTGTACACGTCGATACCAGAATAATCCCGTGTTCCAATGGCCATAGGGTCGACGATCGGGGGTTCGAGTGGGTGAGGACAAGGCAGCCGCCGCGGTAGACGCCGCCGAACAACTGGCCGAGCGCTACCGTTCCCTGGTCGAGCACACCCCCGACGGGATCTGTGTGCACGAGCGGGGCACGGTGGTCTACGTCAATCCCGCGACCATCCGCATGCTCGCCGCCGAGAGCGTCGACGAGGTGATCGGCCAACCGCTGACCAAGTTCGTCGATCCGGCCTCGATCCCCGCGATGCTGGACCGCATCAGCACCCTGACCACGGCGGGCGCCGCATCCGAGCCGACCGAGATGCTGCTCAGGCGGGTGGACGGCGTCAGCATCCCCGTCGAGACCGTGTCGGTGCTGACCGCCTGGCACGACCACCTCGCCTACCAGGTGGTCATCCACGACCTCACCGCCCAGCGGCACGCCGAGGCCGCGCAGCGCCGGGCCGAACAGTACTTCACCACGGTCGTCTCCCAGTTGGAGGAAGGCGTCGTGGTGATCGATCCGGACGGGCGGATCGAATCGATGAATCCGGCGGCCAAGCGCATCTTCGGCACCGAGGGGCCCGACGAACAAGTGATCGGCCACACCATCCAGTCGCTGCCACTGGTGCTGCTCGACGGGAACGCCCAGCCGCTGCCGCCGAGCCGCCACCCCGTCGCGCGCACGCTCGCCACCGGCGAGACCATCACCGGCTATATCTTCGGCGTCGACCGGGTGGACGGACAGCGGCGCTGGCTCTCCGGCAGCAGCCGGATGCTCAACCCTGGCGATCCGCACTCGTCGGCGGTCTCCTCCTTCGCCGATATCACCGAGTTCCGCGCCAGCAGGCGGCAATTGGAGTACCAGGCCACGCACGATGGGCTCACCGGTCTGGCCAATCGCTCGCTGATCCTGTCCCAGCTGGCGGCCGCGCTGGCCACCGTCGAAGAGCTGCCGGTCTCCACCGTGCTGTTCATCGACCTGGATGGGTTCAAGTCGATCAACGACACCCTCGGACACGCCATCGGCGACACGGTGCTGCAGATCGTCGCGCAGCGGCTGCAGCGTGCCCTGCGCAGCGACGACATCGTGGGCAGACTCGGTGGCGACGAGTTTCTCGTCCTGCTGTCCGGCCGCACCCGCCAAGTCGACATCGACATGCTGGTGGCCCGGCTGCGCAACACCATGGCCGAGCCGATCGTCGCGCGGGGGCACCGAATCGAGGTGAACGCCTCGATCGGCGTCACCGCTCTGACGATCGGCGACCGCCGCACCCCCGAAGCCGTGCTGCACGACGCGGACCTGGCGATGTAACCGACGCTGGCGACTTCGTCGCGGACGCGTCGGCCGCTCGGACGCGAGCCGGGCCGCGAACGAACAATGGACGCTCTCGCTTCGCTCGGAAGCGGCGGCGGGCCGAGGTCGTTGCGGTTGTAGGCAATCGCTGTCGGGCCGGCAGTGCCGCGTGGTCGTATCTACGGCCGCTCGCACACTTCACCCGGTGCGATTCGCCTGGCCTGATGAACGGAGTGCTGCGTCGCCGCCGTGGGCATGACCTGCGGTTACAGCGAGTGTGCCGCGATCACAGTAAACTCGACAACTCTGTTTTCCGAGCGTCCACGTGCCCGGCCTGGGCACCGTGCTCTCGGCTTATCGCGGTGACAAGGAGTTAGTTTGCCCGACCTCACACAGGACCGTGCGGCATCCGCAGACAGGGGCAACAGCACGCCGTTGTCGGCCCCTGAGGACAGGCACGAGCGGACCCGCGAGACCGAGCGGGAACAGGCCTACCTATCGGTGCTGTACGACCGGCTCGACGAAATGCGCGACTACGCGCGCAACCGCTTGCGCACCGTACTGCTGGAGACCGGCGGCACCCCGCAGGCCCGCAGCGAACGGGAGTCCTTCAGCCAGCTCTACACCGAGGACCTCGCGAAATACGATGCCGCGGAACACGGTCTGTGTTTCGGCCGCATCGATCTCGACGGCGAGCAGGAGGATTACCGCTACATCGGCAGGCTCGGCATCCTCGACGAGAAGGACGACTACGAGAGCCTGCTGCTGGACTGGCGCGCCCCGCTGGCCCGGCCGTTCTACCTGGCCACCACCGCGACCCCGGACGGCGTGACCCGGCGCAGGCACATACGGTCGCGCAACCGCACGGTCACCGCGATCAACGACGAGTACCTCGATCTGGACACCGCGCGCCGGGCGGGCGTCACCGCCTCCGACGGCGGCGTCGGCAGCGAGAGCGCCCTGCTCGCGGCGCTCAACGCCGCCCGCACCGGCCACATGAGCGACATCGTGGAGACCATCCAGCACGAGCAGGACGCGATCATCCGCTCGGAGCACAAGAGCGTGCTCGTTGTGCAGGGCGGGCCGGGCACCGGCAAGACAGCCGTCGCGCTGCACCGCGCCGCGTACCTGCTCTACACCTACCGCCAGCAGCTGGCCAAGAGTGGCGTGCTGATCATCGGGCCGAACGCCACCTTCCTGGACTACATCGGCCAGGTGCTCCCTTCACTCGGTGAGACCGGCGTGCTGCTGTCCACCATCGGCGACTTGTACCCGGGAGTGCAGGCGACCCGGGAGGACTCCCTGCGCGCGGGCGAGATCAAGGGCTCGCAGGCGATCATCGAGGTACTCAAGCAGGCGGTGCGTGACCGCCAGGAGGTACCCGCCGAACCGATCCGGCTGACCTTCGACGGCTATCCGGTCACCTTGGACCGCAAGATCGTCACCAAGGCCCGCGGCCGCGCCCGTTCCTCGCGCCGCCCGCACAACCTGGCCAGGCCGATATTCGCCGGTTCGGTGATCGACGCGTTGACCGAGCAACTCGCGCAGACCATGGGTGCCGACCTTTCCGGCGGCCCCAGCCTGCTGAGCTCGACCGACCTCACCGAGATCAGGGACGAGATGCGCGCCGACCAGGAGATCCAGTCCGCCATCGGCAAACTCTGGCCGATTCTGTCCCCGCAGGAGGTCCTCGCCGACCTGCTCGCCGCCCCGGAGCGGCTGGACCGGGTCGCGGCCGCGCTCGACCCCGCCGACCGTGCCGAGCTGGTGCGTCCGGACAACGGCGCGTTCAGCGCGGCCGACGCGCCGCTGCTGGACGAGCTGGCCGAGCTGCTCGGCGTGGACGATGCCGAGGAGCGCGAGCGCGCGCGCCGCCGCTGGCGCGCCCAGCTCGCCGAGGCACAGGACGCGCTGGACATCTTGACCGGCTCCGCGCCGCAAGACCTGGAGGACGAACTCGATCCCGAGATCCTGATGGCCTACGACCTGATCGACGCGAGCCAGCTGGCCGAACGACACGACGTGCGCACCCGCCAGACCACCGCGGAACGCGCCGCGGGCGATCGCACCTGGACCTACGGGCACGTCATCGTGGACGAGGCGCAGGAACTGTCGGAGATGGCCTGGCGCATGGTGATGCGGCGAATCCCGAACCGTTGGATCACCGTGGTCGGCGACGTCGCGCAGACCGGCGACCCGGCGGGCACGTCGTCATGGCGGCGGATGCTGGAACCCTACGTCGCCGCGCGGTGGAAGCTGACCGAGCTGACGGTCAACTACCGCACACCCGCCGAGATCATGGCAGTCGCCGCGGACGTGCTCGCCGCGATCGACCCGGCGGCTGTCGCGCCGCGCTCGGTCCGCGAGACCGGCACCGTGCCGCGCGCGTACCGGGTGGCCCCAGGCGACGTGCACGCGGAAGTCGCCCGGCTGGTCGCCGCCGAATCCGGGCCGGGCACCACAGCGGTGATCGCGCCGCACGCGCTGGTGGCTCGGCTGGACGACCTCACGGACGAGTCGGTGCGGGTGCTCACCGTGCACGATGTGAAGGGCCTGGAGTTCGACGCGGTCTACCTGGTCGAGCCGCAGAGCATCCTCGACGAATCGCCGCGCGGGCTCAACGACCTCTACGTCGCGCTCACCCGCGCCACACAGCGGCTCGGCGTGGTGCACAGCGCGAAGCTACCGGACGTGCTCGGCAGGTTGTGCTGACAGCGCACGCCGAAATACGAAAGGCTCCGTGCCCCATCGCGGCACGCGACGAGCACGGAGCCTTTCGTCATAGCAGCGCTCAGCGCACGGTGTGCACGATCAGCACGTCCGAGCGCGACTTGCGCGCCACATCGGAGGGCACCGAGCCGAGCAGCCGGCCAGCCAGGGTGTTCAGCCCCCGGTTGCCGACTACGAGCAGGTCGGCCTCGACCTCCTTGACCAGCGCCAGCAGCGACTCCACCGGCTCGCCGACGATGGCGCGCTCGATGATGTCCGCCGCCCCCGCGGCGATGGCCTTGTCCCGCGCGACGCGCAGGATCTCGTTGGTCGGGGCGGAACCCCGCACCTGGTAGGCCTCCTCCTTGAGGACATCGGTGGCGGCGGCGAGATCGCGATCGTCGGTCGGGTAGTACGCGCAGGCCACGACCAGGGTCGCAGTGGAAACTCCAGCCAGAGCGGCGGCCTTCTCGACGGCGACATACGACGAGTCCGAGCCATCGGTACCGACGACAATGGTCCGGTAGGCGGTCATGCTCTCCTCCAACTATGCGGTGGGTCGGGTGCTGCGTCCGGTCTCGGCCCGGCAGATCGGGCGTCGGCGCGGCGATTGGGCTCGACCATAGCGGCAAACGGTGCGGAAAAATCAGAAATCGCAATACATCACACTCGGGGTGTTCAGCCATTCCTGCCTCGGGTTCTCCGGCGAATGCGAGAAAGGCACAACCAACCAGCGCCGAACCGATTTCGGCGTCCGAAACCTGTGATTTCGCACAATCGAGACGAACGGTGTTGCACTCCTGGGATATTCGCCACACAGCCAGGTCCGTCAAACGAAGATCGCCCGTCCCGACGCGTGAATCACGCACCGGGACGGGCCGATCGAGCCTTGGGCCAGCGCGCCGCTACGGCCACTGCCAGTAGTTTGCCCAGGAAATGCCGAAAATCGCTTCGATGAAGCCCATCGCTGCCTCTCCCCTGCGTAAAAAGGACGTGCGCTATTAGCGCGACCGGTCGGCCTAGAGGTCGAAAAGCGGGCCGGTGATGGTCAATCCGAGATCGTCGACACGTGCGAAGAACGCGAACAGCATCAGGGCAGCGCCCGCCAGGGCAACGTCCTTGTTGAACTGGATCATCTCGCCCTGTTTGGCTTCCGCGTCGGTCTCCTTCCAGAACGGATGCATCAGGAAGACAGTCGGCAGGAGCGCGACTGCCAGCAGCAGCGATCCGAGATCGGCCCACACACCGAGAAGCACGCTCAGTCCGCCTGATCCGAACACTGCGCCCGAGGCCAGCACAGCGTACTTCGGCATGGGGATCCCCCGACTCTGCGCATACCCCGCCATCGCGTCCGTCTGGGTGAAGTGCCCGAACGCTGAGCCCAGGAAGAGAAAAGCGAACAACACCCGTCCGATCAACACCACGACATCCATGTCCAACTCCTTGTCGGCTGATGGTTGATAGCGCAACTTTCGATTGCGTGCCCGGTTACCCCTTCCCGGATCCGCAGCAAATCACCGAAATCGATCCGTCCAGCAACTAAGCCCTGGTCGGCATGACCTTTGACGTTACCTCGTCACGTGAACGTAGCGAATTCTTGGCATATTCCAATGGAGCCATTCCGACCTCCGCGGTGAACTCACGCGAGAAGTGCGCCTGGTCGAAGTATCCCAGATCGGCCGCCAGTGCGGCCAGATCTTCGGTACGGCCCTTCGCGAGCAGATCGGCGCCGTCCTGCAGCCGATAGCGACGCAGCACCCATTTCGGCCCGGCACCGACGTAACGGCGGAACATGCGCTGCAGGGTGCGCGTGGATACACCGAATCGGTCGGTGATCTGGTCGACCCTGGTCAGCTCCAGATCGTCGGCCATCGCGTCGACGATGCGCAGCACCAGCCGGTAGGTCGGGTCGTCGACTGACGGCCTGCCCGCGAGGAACTCCTCGACGACGCCGCGGCGCTGCCCGTCGGTGGGCACGTCGAGCACACGCTCGGCCAATCCCGCAGCCTCGGGCATGACGTCGGCGAGGTCGACGGAGCAGTCGCGAAACGAACCGACATCGAGTCCGGTGAACGCGCCGAAACCGCCCGCCCGGAAGCGGATACCGAATGTTTCCCCGAGCCCGCTGAGCTCGCGGACGTATTTGGTGGTGCTCACGCCGTTCACGAATCCGCCGGTGCGTGAGTCGGATCGTTCGAAGGTGATGTTCACGCTCGGATACGACAACACCTCGGCGCGATACGGCGGTCTGCCGCGCAGATCCCAGCGCACCGACCAGTACCACTCGACGTAACGGTCCGTTGCCGGACTGGGGACCAACCGGGCCAGCGATCGATGCTTGGCCTGTTCGTTCGGATGCAGGATGCCCTTGGTGTCGGCGGGCACGGCCGGATTGCGGGCCGGCCATAGCTCGGCGGCGGGCGATTCAGCGCGGCCGGGCACGGTGTCGCTTTCTTACAAGACCCGCGGGCCACGAGCGACAACGGTTGATGCCATGACGAACACAGTGAACCCCATTGCCGACGGCTACCACTCGATCACCTGTTTCCTCGCGGTCGGCGACGGCAACAAGGCCATTGATTTCTACACCGCCGTCTTCGGAGCCGAGGTGCTCAGCCGCAACGATCTGCCTGACGGCCAGCCCGCGCACGCGGAGTTGAAATTCGGTGACTCGACCCTGCAGATGGGCATGCCCATCCCGGACAACGGCGTACTCGCTCCGAACGGCGAGTGGGTGCACACCTCGATCGTGCACTACTGCCCCGATGTCGACGCGGTCCTGCGGCGCGCCGTCGAACACGGCGCCCGCCATGTCGAAGAGCCGAAGACCTTCGTCACCGGCGACCGCTACGGCGTGATCATCGATCCGTTCGGCCACCGCTGGGCGGTGCTCACCAGGGTAGAGGAGGTCTCGCGCGAGGAGGCCGAGCGCCGGGTGAACGAGTGGATGGCCACCCAGGCCTGACGACCCCGCTGCCTCCGCGGCCAGGCGGTGCCCGGTCCGCGGAGGCAGAGCCGTTGCGGCACAGCTCAACTCAACCCGGCGGCATCCATGCCGCGCAGTTCCTTCTTCAGGTCCGCGATCTCGTCGCGCAACCGGCCGGCGAGCTCGAACTGCAACTCCCTGGCCGCGTTCATCATCTGCGCCGTGAGTTCCTTGACCAGATCGGCCAGTTCGGCGCGCGGCATCGACTTGACGTCACGGCCCTCGTACACCCCCGCGCTCACGGCCCGGCCCGGCTCGCCCTGGGCACGGCGACCGCGGCTGGCATTGCGACCCGAACCTCCGACCTCGACCTCGGTCTCGTCGACTTCTCGGTACACCTGGTCGAGGATGTCGGCGATCTTCTTGCGCAACGGTTTCGGGTCGATGCCCATTTCCTCGTTGTAGGCGATCTGCTTGGCGCGGCGGCGCTCGGTCTCATCGATGGCGAACTGCATCGAATCGGTGACCTTGTCGGCGTACATGTGCACTTCGCCGGAGACATTGCGCGCCGCGCGACCGATCGTCTGAATCAGCGCGGTGGTGCTGCGCAGGAAGCCTTCCTTGTCCGCGTCGAGGATCGCCACCAGCGACACCTCGGGCAGATCGAGACCTTCGCGGAGCAGGTTGATGCCCACCAGCACGTCGTACTCGCCGAGCCGGAGCTGCCGCAGCAATTCGACGCGACGCAGGGTGTCGATCTCGGAGTGCAGGTAGCGTACCCGGATGCCGAGTCCGAGCAGATAGTCGGTGAGGTCCTCGGACATCTTCTTGGTGAGCGTGGTGACCAGCACCCGCTCGTCGCGCTCGGTCCGCTCCCTGATCTCGTGGATCAGGTCGTCGATCTGGCCCTTGGTCGGCTTCACCACGACTTTCGGGTCGACCAGGCCCGTCGGCCGGATGACCTGCTCGACCACTTCGCCACCGGTCTGCCCCAGCTCGTACGGGCCGGGGGTGGCCGACAGATACACCGCCTGCCCGATCCGGTCGGCGAACTCCTCCCAGGTGAGCGGCCGGTTGTCCACCGCGGACGGCAGCCGGAAGCCGTACTCCACCAGGTTGCGCTTGCGGGACATGTCGCCCTCGTACATGCCGCCGATCTGCGGGACGGTGTTGTGCGACTCGTCGATAACGAGCAGGAAATCCTCGGGGAAGTAGTCCAGCAGCGTCGCGGGAGCCGAGCCGGCCGGGCGCCCGTCGATGTGGCGCGAGTAGTTCTCGATGCCGGAGCAGAACCCCACCTGCCGGATCATCTCCAGGTCGTACTGGGTGCGCATGCGCAGCCGCTGTGCCTCGAGCAGCTTGCCTTGGCGCTCCAGCTCGGCGAGCCGCTCCGCCAGCTCGGCCTCGATGTCGCCCACCGCGCGCTCCATCCGATCCGGACCCGCCACGTAGTGGGTGGCCGGGAAGATGCGCAGCATGTCGACTCGGCGGACCACGTCGCCGGTGAGCGGGTGCAGGTAGTACAGCGCGTCGATCTCGTCGCCGAAGAACTCGATGCGAACAGCGAGTTCCTCATAGGAAGGGATGATCTCGACGGTGTCGCCGCGCACGCGGAACGAACCGCGGGTGAACGCCATGTCGTTGCGCGTGTACTGCACGTCGACCAGCAACCGCAGCAGCGCGTCGCGGTCCACCTCGGTGCCCACCTCCAGCTGCACCGAACGGTCGAGATACGACTGGGGTGTGCCGAGGCCATAGATGCACGACACGGAGGCGACCACCACAACGTCGCGCCGGGACAGCAGGCTGGAGGTTGCCGAGTGGCGCAGGCGCTCGACGTCGTCGTTGATCGAGCTGTCTTTCTCGATGTAGGTGTCGGTCTGAGCGATGTACGCCTCGGGTTGGTAGTAGTCGTAATACGAGACGAAGTATTCGACGGCGTTGTTGGGCAGCATCTCGCGTAGTTCGTTGGCCAGCTGAGCCGCGAGGGTCTTGTTCGGCGCCATTACCAGCGTGGGCCGCTGCAGCCGCTCGATCAGCCAGGCCGTGGTGGCCGACTTGCCGGTGCCGGTGGCGCCGAGCAGCACCACGTCACGCTCGCCCGCCCTGATCCTGCGCTCCAGCTCCTCGATCGCGGCCGGCTGGTCGCCGGCCGGCCGGTGCTCGCTGACCACCTGAAACCGGCCGTCGACGCGCTCGATCTCGCCGACGGGACGGAACTCCGAGTGCGCGAGCGGCGGCTCACCCGCGGCCCTGCCCTCGTAGCCCTCCGCCGGAATCTCGGTTGCGAATGCCATGCTCACCAGCCTAGGCCCAGTCACCGACAGATTTCGCGGCCGTGCGACGACGGCCGGTGCGACGGGTCACGCCCGCCGCACCGCTCGGTACGGACGCCGCGGCGGGGCCGTCGGAGGACTGCGACCACCGAGTGCCGGGCGCCGGACCGGAATCCGGTCGGCAGCACGACGTTCGGGGCAGGCGCGCACAGCGTTCTCACAGTCCGGTGCGGTACTATCGGCGCAAACCATCGCATGCCCGAAATGTCCGTTGCGGCAACATATTTCGCGTTCGGAATCCCGCCGGGAACCGCGCGACGACGCCGTCTCAGGTGTAACCTGAGCTGGTTATTCGGATGTGGTGAAGGACAAGAGCTATGACCGGTCTGATTCCATTGCTCGTCGCCGTGCCGGCCGTCACCGGCCTTGCCGGGTATGTCGCAAGAGATCTCCGCGCGGCGGTTCCCTCCACAACGGGTGCCACCGCGATCGCACAACCCGGGCCGGCTACCCCAACCCCACACCGGCCCAGGGTCGAGTTCTTCAACCTCGACCATCTCACCAACACCGACGCCAAGGGCTTCGTCCGGCCGGTCGAGCGTTTCCACGTCGAGCCGTGGGGCCTGTACATGGCGCGCGCTGTCGACGGCCCGAGCTCGCACTATCTCGAATCCTGGCTGCTGCCAGGGCTTTCGCTGCGGGCGACGGTCGCGCGGCGCAACCCGGCACACCACAGGGACCCGGACTATCGCCTCGACATCGGCGAGATCACCCAGCTCGGCCCGAAGCGCTGGAAGGCGGTGGACCACTACTTGGACATCGTGGTCCGCCGCGGCCGCACTGCCGAACTCCTCGGCGTCGGTGAGCTGCTCGCCGCGCATGCGGCCGGCCTGGTCGACACAGCGCAGGCGCACCAGGCTGTCGAGCGCGCCACGGCAGCGCTGGACGGTCTGGCCGCGCACGACCACTGCGTCGAGGACTGGCTCGCCACCTACGGCATCACACTCACCTGGTTGTAGCCCCGATCACCGGCGCTCGACTCGACGGAGTCGTGGCGGCGGTAGATTCTGGATACATGACGCAGGCACCTTCCATCGACGTGCACCGCCCCAAGGTCGAGTACTTCAACCTCGCGGACCTGACCAACACCGACCCCAAGGGCTTCGTGCGGCCGGTCGAGCGGTATCACGTCGAGCCGTGGGGCCTGTACATGGCGCGCACCTCGGATCATCCACAGTTCCATTACCTCGAGTCCTGGCTGCTGCCGGAGCTGTCCATCCGCGCGACCGTGTTCCACTACCATCCGGCCCATCAGCGCGACCAGGACTACTACCTCGACCTGGGTGAATTCAGCGTGGTCGGCCCGAAGAAGTGGAAGTCGGTCGACCATTACCTGGACATCGTGGTGCGCTCGACGCGCGAGACCCAGCTGCTCGACGTCGACGAACTGCTCGCCGCGCATGCCGCCGGACTGATCAGGCTCGGCGAAGCGGAGGCAGCCATGCAGCATGCGGCCGCGGCGATCGACGGCATCGCCGCCAACGGCCACACCTTCGAGGGCTGGATGGAGTCCCTCGGCATCACCCTGACCTGGATGTGAACGACAGCGCCGAGGAATGCTGGGGTCGGAGCCGGGACCGCCTCGCCACGGCAGTGCGGCGCTAGCTGTCGCGCCGGGCCAGAGCGCGCGCGAAGGCCGCGTCGAACCAGGGCTCCTTGACCTCGAGGTAGGCCAGCGTTGCCTCTTCGGCGGTCAGCCCGACCGCCCTGGCCTCTCCCTCGCGCTTCACCTCGAGGTACTCCGCGCGAGCGGCGGCGTCAGCGCGCAGCCAGTCGCGGAATCGCAGCGCGAACTGTTGGCCCGGCGTGCCCTCGACCCGCACGTGCACGTTGGCCAACCTGCCCGGGTCGGCGTTTTGGTGGAACCGCTTGGCCCACGGTGCGAGGTCGGCGACCACCGGATCCTGCGGAGTGGGCTTAGGGTTGTCGCTGGTGATCTCCGGCCGGGCCGGGAATCCGACCGCGCCGAGCGCGTCCCGTACACCATCGGCCGCGGCCAGGTCCGCGACCGTGATCTGCAGATCGATCACGTCCTTGGCAGGCAGATCCGGCACGGAAGTCGAACCGATGTGGTCGATCCGTGACGCGGCCGCACCGCAGGCCACCCACAGCCGGGCGATCAGCCGCTGCGCCTGCCCGGGCCACTCCGGATTCGGAGGCACGATCCGCACCGTGCTGCGACGGGCGGGTATCCCGGTGCGCAGGTTGCGCTCGAAGGGCACCAGCCGCTCCTCCCACAGCCCGCGCACCACGGCGGCGACCTCGCCTGGAACGCCGCTGTTGTCGAGCAATACGTCGGCAGCGGCGCGCCGCTGCTCGTCGGTGGCTTGCGCCGAAATACGCGCCCGCGCATCGGATTCGGCAACGCCGCGAAATTCCGCCAAACGGCGAATACGCGTTTCGGCGTCGACATCGACTACCAGAACGAGATTCATGAGTGGCGCGAGACCATTTTCCACCAGCAGGGGAATATCTTGGACGACAACCGCGTCCGACGGCGCTGCGGAAATCAATTCCGCGGTGCGCTTTCCGACCAGAGGGTGGGTGATGGAATTCAGTTTCGCGCGTGCCGCGTCGTCACCGAATGCCTTGGCCGCTAACGCGGGACGATCCAAGCTGCCGTCCGCGGCAAGAATGTCCGCACCGAACGCCTCGACCAGTGCCGCGAGTCCCTCGGTGCCCGGCGCCACCACCTCCCTGGCGATCAGATCGGAATCGATGACTACCGCGCCGAGGTCGGCGAGTGCCCGCGCCACCGTCGACTTGCCCGCTCCCATACCTCCGGTGAGGCCGATCCGTAACATTCGACCAGTCTTTCATCCGGGCGCCGACCAGCCGTCCGCTGCCCCGACTCAGCCGAACGTACGCCCCGCTGCCGGCACGGTCCGGACACGAGAGCTGCGCCGCCGCATCCGATTGGCGGCCATCGGCGGCGCAATCCCGTCGAATACCCGATGCGGTCACGTATTTCACCACCTCGGCTGCCATTTGCCCGATCCGTGACTGCGCCGAGACCGATTCGAAACATTTTCGGCCGGTTCCGGTTTGTCAGCGACGCCTTTCCGACACGCCGAGGAAATGACTTCCGTAAAATACTCTGTCGAGCTGTTTGGTTCGGCTAATCTTCGCCGTGGCGCTCCAGGCCAGCACCAGCAAAGCAAAGGAACATCATTGGGCACCAGAATCAACCCGACGGGTCGCCACCGCCTGGGTAGGGCGGGTCGAGTGCACTGCATTCAGATCCCCGCCGTCGCGGCGGCGCTTGCCGAGCACCGCCGCTCATGGTTCACCGCGTTCGTCAGTCCCGCCCGACACAGTTTCGGGACCCTGCGGAGACGTTCGACCGCAGCACCCGCGGTCCGTTGGGTACCTGCCGCTGCGGCCTGAACTCTCCTATCGACGGTGGCCCAGCCCTCGCCAGGCTGGGCCACTCTCATGTGCGAACGAGGCCGTGCGCGGGGTGCCGGCCGCGGGATCGGCATCGTCTTCGCCGGGACCGGGTAAGAATTCCGACCGGGCCATCCGTGACTTCATCTTCCGCGGCGCCGACGGACCTCGCTCGGGGAAGACGATCATGCCCTTGCCTACGGCACCGCACCATCTGATCCATGGAACATGCCGCGCGTGTGAGCATTTACATCTCGAGGACTACGGTTCCGGTGATCGCGACGCTGATTGTCCATGGATCCCGGGCTTCGGCGAGATCGTAGGACTCGGAAGAGAACGCGATCTCACGTCGACCGGAAAAGTATTTCCGGGTTTTCCCGGCACGTTCGGGGGCAAGCACGAGGCGAGCAAGTGCGGATGCCGAACGACGAGGGGCGTGAACATTGATTCCCGGGACGAAAGATTGAATCGGCCAACGACGAGGCTCCAGCCTGGGCCTCGCCGAGGGTGGACAACCAGCTCGCACAAAATCACGCTGTCATGGGCGAGTGGATCGGGCGCGGCGGGTTCGGCAGTCCCAACGCGGTATTGAGACGATAGGCGCCACCCAAGCCGTGAAATACCGCCATCGCCAGGCCCCCGGCGCCGATACTCACAACTCCCGGCCAGGGATGACTGGAGAGATCGGCCCAGTATCCGATCAGGGCCGTGAGCACGAGCCCTAGGAATCCAGCGACGGCGTTACGCACCGGAGCGTTGCCCGTTACGTTCGGAAACTCCTCCCCGATCATGCCCTTCACGAAGTGCGGAACGGCGTTGACACCCAGGACCCCTGCCAGCAAGGACAGGACGACAGTAGACCACATCAGCAACAACCTCCCTCTCTACTTCAGTCAACAACGGTAGACTGAATTTACCGCCACACCCGCGGTTGAGTCAACATGCGTAGACTGAATCTCCATACTGCCCCGATCCGAACGCAGCAAGACCGAACATCGAAAACTGGACGTCGGCAGCAAGCGGCCGTTCACGGGAATCGGCTCGACCGGACCACGACCGCGACCAGGCCGGCGGGCCCCGGATTCACAACCGACGGCGACGCGCCGAGGGCATGATCGGAGAACCTGCCCGGCCAGCGAGCGAGCACCAGCAACAGCGAAGAAGCGGCAACGCCAGCAGCGAGGTCTTGGCGACGACGGCCACGGCGAGGTCGAGGTCGAGGTCCGCGTCATACCTCACCAAATGCGGCCTACAGCCCGAGCGAGCGGACCAGGTCGAGCATCTCGGTGCGGAAAAGCTTTGCGGGATCCTGCGCTTGCGGAAGCAGGTGGCCGTACACCTCGAGGGCGATCAGTCCGTGCATCCGACCCCACATACGCAGGGCGAGGCCGAGCGCCGCAGGCGGCAGTGCCGGGAAGTCGGCGCGGACATGCTCGACCAGCCCGGCGTCGAAGTCCGACCATGTGGAGTCACCGATGGTCTGTCGTGTCGCGGCGCGCGGCCATGCGGCCGCCGCGAGACCGACCAGGCCGGTGCACGCACGCAATTCGGCCTCCGCGGCCGGGCCACCCGGCGGCGCCTGGTAGCCCGGCACCGGATCGCCGTAGATGAGCCGGAACTCGGCAGGTCGCTCGACCGCCCAGCCGCGAACAGCTTCACCCCAAGCCACTATGCGCCCGGCCGGGTCGGCCCCGGGGACGGCGTCACGCGCCGCCTCCAGCCGGTCGACCAGGGTCGTGTACACGTCGGAAATGAGCGTGGAGATCAGGGCGTCGCGGGTGGCGTAGTAACCATAGATGGCGCCGGCGGTCATGCCCATCTCGCGGGCGATGGCACGGAGCGAGATCGCATCGGGACCGCCTTCGGCAAGTAGGCGCATCGCGATCGCCTTGATGTCCCCCGACGCCTGCTCACGCAGGCGCTCCCTGCGACTCTTCCCGACCTCGACCACGTTGACACTCTACAGCGTTTGACTACTATCAGCAGTGCTGTTACTGAACGGCGTGTAGTAAATCAACGATGTTTAGGGAGATCTCGTGGATATCGGAGTTTTCGGGGCGACCGGCGTCATCGGCGCACGCGTCGTCACCGAGGCGCAGCGGCGTGGGCATCGGGTGACTGCGTTCACGCGAGATGCCGCGCGGTTCCCCGCCGAGCGAGGGAACGCGGCGTGGACGGTCGCTGATTGGCTGGATGCCGACAGCATCGCGTCGGCGATCGCGGGCCTTGACGTGGTCGTCAGCGCGGTGAACGCGGGATACGGCATCGCGGACACCATCGCCAACGCGGGCAATTTCGTGGCAGGCGCACACGCGATGGTCGCCGCGCTCGACCAGCAGCCGCGGGTGCGGTTGATCGCGGTCGGCGGCGCGGGCAGCCTGGAGGTCGCACCTGGTGTGCAATTGCTCGACACCGGAGACGAATTCATCCGGAACCTCACCGACGTCCTCGACGTGCCCGCGGAGTACGCCGACGTGGTGCGGGCGCTGCGCGACGCCTTGAACGTCTTTCGGGTGTCCAATCGCAACTGGACCTACCTCAGCCCGTCGTCCGGCCGGATCGACCCCGGCGCCCGCACCGGCCGCTTCCGCGTCGGCGGCGACCAACTGCTCGTCGGCGAGGAAAACATCTCGGCGGAGGACGTCGCGGTCGCCCTCTTGGACGAGGTCGAGCAACCCCGATTCGTCCAACGCCGCTTCACCGTCGGCTACTGAGCGAGGACATGACCATGGAACTAGGACTTACGGGGCGGACGGCCGTCGTCACAGGGGCGGGCCGCGGCATAGGCCTGGCAATCACACGAACGTTGGTCGCGGAGGGCATGCGAGTGGTCGGTGCCGCGCGCACGATCACCGACGAGTTGCGAGCCACCGGTGCCACCGTGGTCTCGGTCGACCTGGCCACCAGCGGCGGCGCGCACGAGCTCATCGAGCAAGCGCTTGCCGGATCGGGCGGCATCGACGTGCTGATCAACAACGTCGGCGGCGCGGACTTCAACGCGCTCGCCGGATTTCTCGACATCGACGACGACACCTGGCGGCGTACGTTCGATCTGAACTTCTTCAGCACCGTGCGGGTGACCAGGGCGGCGCTGCCGAGCCTGCTCCAGCGGCGTGGCGCGGTGGTCAACGTGTCCTCGATAGCCGGCCGCGCACCGGGCGGCGCGGTCGCCGACTACGGCGTTGCCAAAGCCGCGGTCACGGCGTTGAGCAAATCGCTGGCCGAGCAGTTCGGCCCACTGGGTGTCCGAGTGAACACCGTGTCGCCGGGCCCGGTCCGCACCGCGTTCTGGGAAGCCGCCGACGGCCCTGGTGGAAAGATCGCCGCAGCCAACGGGACTCGGGTGGAGGAGTTCCTTCCGCAGTTGCCTGCCGCCGTCGGTATGACCACCGGGCGCTTGATCGAGGCCGGGGAGGTCGCCGCACAGGTCGCCTTCTTGGCCTCCGACCACGCCCGCAGCATCGTCGGCGCCGACCTGGTCATCGACGGCGGTGCCTTGAAGAACATCTGACCGCACCTAGTGCGACCCGCTGTCGGCCTGCTGGCCTCGGGTCCGTTTTTGTCGGACCCCTCCGGCACAATCAGAATCGGTCGGACGCCGATCGAGTTGCCACTCAACGTAATCCGCAACTCGAACGAGGGAGGCATCATGCCCGACGTCCATGCTTCGACGCCCGACCCGGGTGACCCGCGCACCGTCGACCACGATCGCCTCATCGCGCTGGCGGTCGAGATCGAACGGCACCGGTATCTGTTGCGCCGCGCGGCGGAGGACTACCGGTGGCGGGTCGAGCGGCGAGTCGAGCATCTGGACCCGCAGGATCGGGACCTGCGGCTGCGGCAGGCAGAGCAACTCATCGCGGCGCTGATGATCGACACGCTGGATTTGGATGCGTATCAGGCGATCCGGGACGGCATGCCGGTGGTGTTCGACGCCGAGCGCAGGGTGTATGTCCTGCGCCGGCCCGGACGGGATCCGCTGCCGATCCGCCCCGGACTGCCGGAGCATCGGCTCGGCGTGATCGCCCGACTCGCCGCGCTCGGTCTGCGCTTGGAGGAGATTCAAGTCGTCGCGCTCACGACGGCGCAAATGGTTCCACCCCATGAGGTGACCAAGCCACCGCCCGATCTCCCCGAGGTGCGACGCGGGACGACGAAGCCCTCGCGCGGCATACGCAGGCCACATCGTCGTAGGCGCCCCGGCAGGGCAGTGACCGTGGACGATCGGGCCGCACGGCGCATTCCTGAGCCGATAAACGGCCGAATCCGAACTTTGTCAGCTGTCCGGTGTGGCCGTGGACAGCCCCGAAAACGAGTGCGCCCCAACCGGTTTCGCGGTTGGGGCGCACTCGTTCAGCTGATGCCGATCAGGCGTTGCCGGACAGCTTCTCCCGCAGGGCCGCCAGCTGGGCGTCACTTGCCAGCGAACCGCCGCCGGTCTCGGCCTGGCTGGAGGCAGCCTGCGCACCGCTCTCAGAGGAGTAGTTCGATGCACCGCCGCCGTTCGCGGCCTCGGCCGCGGCGTCGGCCGCCATCTTCTCCATCTGCGCGGTGTGCATCTTGTGGCGACGCTCCGCCTCGGCGTAGCGGCCTTCCCACTCCTCGCGCTGCTTGTCGAAGCCCTCGAGCCACTCGTTGGTGTCGGGGTCGAAGCCCTCGGGGAAGATGTAGTTGCCCTGCTCGTCGTAGCTGTCCGCCATGCCGTACTTCGACGGGTCGAACTCGGCGTGGTAGTCCTCGTTGGCCTGCTTGAGGCTCAGCGAGATCCGGCGACGCTCCAGGTCGATGTCGATGACCTTGACCATCGCGTCGTCGCCGACCGCGACAACCTGGTCCGGGACCTCCACGTGACGCTCGGCCAGCTCGGAGATGTGCACCAGGCCCTCGATGCCCTCTTCGACGCGGACGAACGCACCGAACGGAACCAGCTTGGTGACCTTGCCCGGCACGATCTGGCCGATCGCGTGGGTGCGGGCGAACTGACGCCACGGGTCTTCCTGGGTCGCCTTGAGCGACAGCGAAACCCGCTCGCGGTCCAGGTCGACGTCGAGCACCTCGACGGTGACCTCGTTGCCGACCTCGACAACTTCGGAGGGGTGGTCGATGTGCTTCCAGGACAGCTCGGAGACGTGCACCAGGCCGTCGACGCCACCCAGGTCCACGAAGGCACCGAAGTTGACGATCGAGGAGACCACACCCTTGCGGACCTGGCCCTTCTGCAGCTGGTGCAGGAACTCGCTGCGCACCTCGGACTGGGTCTGCTCCAGCCAGGCGCGGCGGGACAGCACCACATTGTTGCGGTTCTTGTCCAGCTCGATGATCTTGGCCTCGATCTCCTTGCCGACGTACGGCTGAAGATCGCGGACGCGACGCATCTCGACGAGCGAGGCCGGCAGGAAGCCGCGCAGGCCGATGTCGAGGATCAGGCCGCCCTTGACGACCTCGATGACGGTGCCCTTGACGGCCTCGTCCTTCTCCTTGAGCTCCTCGATGGTGCCCCACGCACGCTCGTACTGCGCCCGCTTCTTCGACAGGATCAGGCGGCCTTCCTTGTCCTCTTTGGTGAGAACAAGCGCCTCGACCTCATCACCCACGGAAACGACCTCGTTGGGGTCGACGTCGTGCTTGATGGAGAGCTCGCGAGAGGGGATGACGCCTTCGGTCTTGTAACCGATGTCGAGCAGGACCTCGTCGCGATCGACCTTGACGATGGTTCCTTCGACGATGTCGCCGTCGTTGAAGTACTTGATCGTGGCGTCGATGGCGGCGAGGAAATCCTCGGCGGAGCCGATGTCGTTGACGGCTACCTGCGGCGAGGTGACGGTGGTGGGCATATGTCGGTTTGCTCCGGACGGATTGTGGTCGGTTGCGGACATTGGAACTTTCGGTACGCTGCGAACTCACCGCGAGGTGTGAAGACGGACACTTAGGAAGGTACCGCACGCAACTCGCGTCGAATCCAGCACGGGTCGTACTTCGGTACGGTTGTACGGAAGACACTCGCGCGTTCAGCGTACGCGACCTCGGTCCGGCCGAGCAAACCGGCAGTGCCGCCACGCCGATAGGCTGACGGGCGTGTCGGAAGATCGCCATGCGCAAGCAAATGCACTGCTCGGGACGACGGGCACGACCCGGACCAGGATCGGATCGGACGCCAGCCAGCTGGCCAGCCGACGTTGGTGGGATGCCGATGCCGCGCAATACCACGAGACGCACGCGGATTTCCTCGGCGTGGACTCGCCAGGGGGAGAGTTCGTCTGGTGCCCGGAGGGCCTGCACGAGGGTGACATGCACTTGCTCGGCGAGGTGACGGGCAAGGTCATCCTGGAGATCGGCTGCGGCTCCGCGCCGTGCTCGCGTTGGCTGGCGGGGCAGGGCGCGCTGCCGATCGGGCTCGATCTGTCCCGAAGCATGCTGGAACGCGGGAAGGCCGCGATGGCGCGCGGCGGGCCGCGGGTGCCGCTGGTGCAGGCGGGTGCCGAGGCCCTTCCGTTCGCCGACGCCTCCTTCGACCTGGCCTGCTCGGCGTTCGGCGCCATCCCGTTCGTCGCCGACTCGGCGCTGGTAATGCGGGAGGTGGCCCGGGTGCTGCGGCCCGGCGGGCGCTGGGTGTTCTCGGTGAATCACCCGATGCGCTGGATCTTCCCCGACGATCCCGGCCCGGCGGGCTTGACGGCCAAGATCCCCTACTTCGACCGCACCCCTTACGTCGAGGTCGACAGCGAGGGCGTGCCGACCTACGTCGAGCACCACCGGACCATCGGCGATCGGGTCCGCGAGATCGTCGCGGCAGGTCTGCTGCTGGAGGACATCGTCGAACCGGACTGGCCGGAATGGCTCGAACGCGAATGGGGGCAGTGGAGCCCCCTGCGCGGCGAACTCTTCCCGGGCACAGCCATTTTCGTCACGGGTAAGCCGTGAGCGATGCGAGGTGGTGCCGACCGGAAGCCGATCCGCGAGGCTGCGTTGGCGGCTCCGCTGGAGCGGTGGCGCGCCCGACGCGCTGCCCGCGGCCGGGCGATGTCGGCCGCGAGCACCGAGTCCGCGGCCTACCTCGCGCGGCGCTCTACTTCGAATTCGGTGTGCGCCCGGCCTGTTCCAGCGCCAGCCGCAGCGCGTACTCGATCTGCGCGTTGATGCTGCGCAGGTCGTCGGCCGCCCACTTCGCGATGGCGTCGTGGACGGCCGGGTCCAGGCGCAGCAGCAGTTTCTTGCGCTCAGCCATGGGCTGCCGCCTCAGGAGTAGAGCGAACCGGCGTTGACGACAGGCTGGGTCGGCCGGTCACCACACAGGACGACGAGCAGATTCGACACCATCGACGCCTTGCGTTCCTCGTCCAACTCCACCATGCCCTCCCGGGTGAGCCGCTCCAGTGCGAGGCCGACCATACCGACCGCGCCCTCGACGATCTGGGTCCGGGCCGCGACGACCTGGGCGGCCTGCTGCCGGACCAGCATGGCCTGGGCGATCTCGGGCGCGTAGGCGAGGTGGGTGATCCTGGCCTCCAGCACCTCGATGCCCGCCATCTCGGTGCGTTCACGCAGCTCGACGGTGAGTTCCTCGGCGATCTCGGCGCCGTCGCGCAGGCTGGTGCGGTCGGCGTCGTGCGCGTCGTACGGGTGCGTCGTGGCGAGATGGCGCACGGCGGCCTCGGACTGGGTCTCGACATACACCTCGTAGTCGTCGACGGCGAACGCGGCCTTGAAGCTGTCCACCACCCGGTAGACGACCACGGCGGCGATCTCGACCGGGTTGCCGTCGGCGTCGTTGACCTTGAGCTTCTGAGTCTCGAAGTTGCGCACGCGCAGGGAGATGCTCTTTCGGTCGGTCAGCGGGATCACCGAGAAGAACCCGGGTTCGCTCACCGAACCGACGTACCGGCCGAAGAACTGGACCACCTTGGCCTCGTTCGGGTTCACCACGGTCAGACCGGTCGCGAGCAACAGCAACACGACCACGATAACCGTCGCGACCACCGCGCCGATCACGGCGGGCACGCTGCCGTTCCTGGATCCCGCGGCAAAGCCGAGCACGGCGCCACCGCCGAACAGGACGGTGAGCACGAGCCACCCCAGCAGCACCACGAAGCCGTTGACGCGGAAAGCAGATCGAAACTGCATGACATCCTCCCAATATCAGAGTGATATCACGAAGATAGCATCTTGCTGCTGCGCAGCGCCAGGGCGCGGCGGCCACGCTCACCCTGCGGCGGGCCGAATGTTGCGGTTGAAGCGGAACAGGTTGCTCGGGTCGTACTTCGCCTTGAGCGCGGCCAGGCGCGCGTAGGTGCCGGGCAGGTAGCCCGCGCGGGTCTGCGCCTCGTCGGCGTCGCCGCCCGCGCCGTAGAGGAAGTTGAGACTGTGGCCGACGGTCCACGCAGCCAGCGCGGCACGGACTCGAGCCTGCGCCGCAGCGCCTTCCGGCCCGGTGATGACTCGCACGATATACGCGGTGTCGCGGTGGTCCACCGCGATTCCGGCACCGCCAGGCCGGCCCAGCGCACCGCCGAGATGCCGGACGTCGACCACCGCGTCGACGCCGGACTCCGGGCCCGCGGCGGCCAGCAGGGCGGCGGCCGCGTCTTCGGTGAACGCGCCGAGCAGCGCGTTGGTGGCCGCGTAGGCATGCGGGTGGTCGGGGTCGCTGTGGATGGTGTGCGACTCGGTGTAGGGCATCGTTCGCAGGTCGTCTTTCAGCCGTTCACCGACGGCCCGCAGCGGCGCGACCAGGCGCTCACCCTCCTCGGCCGAGCCGGTGAAGGCGATCCGGAACGACGCGACGTACCGGCCCCGCAGCGGCGCGGGAACCTGCGGGATGTCCGGAAAGGTGAGCATGGTGACCGTCGAGGTCAATTCCTCCGGCACGGTCGCGGTCCACTTCCGCCAAGCATCCAGTGCCCGCTCGACCAGCGGCGTGTCGAACACCAACTGTCCGCCGTACACCGTTGCGACCGAAACCAATTCGACCTCGACCGCGGTGACGACACCGAAGTTGCCTCCGCTGCCGAGCACGGCACCGAACAACTCGTCACCGGGTACCAGCCTGCGCATCCGGCCGTCGGTGGTGACCAGCTCGATCGCCCGCACCCGCTCGGCCGCGTAGCCGAATTGACGCGCCAGCAGCCCGACGCCGCCGCCGAGCAAATAGCCCACCACACCGACCGAGGGCGACGAACCGTTCAGCGGCGCCAACCCGTGTTCGGCCGCCGCCTCGACCAGCGCGCCCGCGCGCACTCCGGCGCCGACGTGCGCAATACGAGTCGTCGGGTCGACCCGGAGGCCGGTCATCCGACGCGTGCTGATCAGCACTCCCCCCTCGGTCGCGACCGACAGCCCGTGCCCGGTCGCCTGCACTGCGATCGGAAGGTCATGGCGCGCGGCGTATTCCACGGCGGCACGGACGTCCTCGGCGTGCACAGCCCCGACGATCAGGGCGGGCCGGTGCGCATAGGCGGTCTGAAAACCGGCGATCTCTTCGTCGTAGCCCGGGTCGCCCGGGCGGAATACGGGCCCGGTGAAGGTGTCGATGGTCTGTGCGGCGTTGTTTCCCATGCCTTGACGATGCCCCGCCAAGAACAAGAAGTACAACAGATAGTTATTATGGTTTCTATAATCGACAGTTATGGAACTGCGTCAGCTCCGCTATTTCGTGACCGTCGCTGAGGAGGCGAACTTCACCCGAGCCGCCGCCCGGCTACATCTTGCCCAGCCAGGGCTGAGTGCGCAGATCCGCCAACTCGAACGCGAACTCGGCCAGCCGCTGTTCGACCGCGGTGGTCGCACGGTGACGCTGACCGAAGTCGGCGCTGCGGTCCTACGCCATGCGCGGGCGGCACTGGACGCGACCGAGCGCATCACCCAGACCGTGGACGAATTCACCGGCCTGCTGCGCGGACAGGTCCGGGTCGGCCTCATCTCGGGAGCGGCGGTCGACGAATTCGATTTCGCCGCGGTGCTCGCCGATTTCCACGACGACCATCCCCAGGTCGGCATCAGCCTCACCGAGGACACGTCCGATCGGATGCTCGCCGCCCTCGCCAGAGGCGAACTGGATGTCGCGCTGATCGGATTGACCGGCGCGGAACTGGAACCCGGCATCGGCATAGATGTGGTTCTGGACACGCCCGTGGTCGCCGCGGTCGCGGCGACCGACACGGCCTTCGACGCCCCGGTCCCGCTCACCGCGCTGCGCGATCGGCCCCTGCTCTGTCTGCCTGCGGGCACCGGAATTCACGGCATCTTCTCTCGCGCCTGTGCCGCAGCGGGATTCGAGCCGAGCATCGCGTACGAGGCGGCCGCGCCCCCGCTTTTGCTGCGCCTGGCCGCGCGTGGGCTCGGCGTCGCCGTGATACCCGAAATCACCGCGCGTGAGGCGGCGGCCTTCGGAGTGCGGACGCTGCGCATCATCGAGCCGGAACTGCGCGGGCGCCTCGCCCTTGCTCGGCGCACCGACCGCCCCGGCAGCCCCGCCGCCAAGGTGCTGCTCGGCCAGCTCCGAATCGGCTTGCACGCCAAGGCATGACACCAATGCGGTCGGATGGCGGCCACCGGCGCGCGACAACGGCCATCCGACTGTGTTCGTCCTGCGTCAGAGCAGCCGGGAGAAGAACGCCTTGGTACGTTCGTGTCGCGGGTCGGCCAGCACTTCGCGGGGCGGACCCGCCTCAACGACGACGCCGCCGTCCATGAACACCAGCTGGTCGGCGACCTCGCGGGCGAATCCCATCTCGTGGGTGACCACCACCATCGTCATGCCCGATTGCGCGAGTTCCCGCATGACGGTGAGCACCTCGCCGACCAGCTCCGGGTCCAGCGCGGAGGTCGGTTCGTCGAAGAGCATGAGCTTCGGGTCCATGGCCAGCGCACGGGCGATGGCCACGCGTTGCTGCTGGCCACCGGACAGCTGCGCCGGATAGGCACCCGCTTTCTCCGCCAAGCCGACCCGGTCGAGCAGCTCCCGTGCCCTGGTCACCGCGTCCGCCTTACGGATCTTCTTGACCTGGGTCGGCGCCTCGATCACGTTCTCCAGCGCGGTCCGGTGCGGGAAAAGATTGAAATGCTGGAATACCATGCCGATTTCGCGGCGCTGCTTGGCAGCGTCGCGCGGGTGCAGCTCGTAGAGCTTGCCGTTTTTCTCCTGGTAGCCGACGATCTCGCCGTCGACGTACAACCGGCCCGCGTTCACCTGCTCCAGGTGGTTGACGCAGCGCAGGAAGGTGGACTTGCCGGAGCCGGAGGGCCCGACAACACATAGCACTTCGCCGCGACCCACCTCGAGCGAGACGCCCTTGAGCACCTGCAGCGCACCGAAGTTCTTGCAGACCCGGTCCGCGACGATCATCGGAGGGGGCGTGGCCTTCTCGACGTCGACGCTCATTTCGCCTTCACTGTCTGCTGGGCGTCGGCGAGTTCCTGGAGCTGCTTGGCGGTCAGCTGCCGCGAGACGCCGCGCGAGTAGTAGCGCTCCAAATAGAACTGCCCGACCATCAGCACGCTGGTGATCGCCAGGTACCAGGTAGCGGTGACCAGCAGAAGCGGAATCGGCTGGAAGTTCACGCCGTAGATATCGCGCGCCCGGCCGTAGAGGTCGGTGGACAGGGGGATGGCGGTGACCAGCGAGGTGGTCTTCAGCATGCCGATCAACTCGTTGCCGGTCGGGGGAATGATCACGCGCATGGCCTGCGGTAGCACGGTCCTGCGCATGGTCTGACCCCAAGACATGCCGAGCGCGATGGACGCCTCGCGTTGCCCCTCACTGACGGAATTGATTCCGGCACGGACAATTTCGGCCATGTAGGCGGCCTCGTTGAGCCCGAGGCCGATCACGGCGAAGGTGAACGCGGCCTGCAAGCCCTGCACGTCGAGCTGGAAGAACTGCGGCCCGAACGGAATACCGAGATCGATCTGGCGGTACAGCGAGGGGAACAGTCCCCAGAACACCAACTGCACGAAAACCGGTGTACCGCGGAAGATCCAGAGGTAGACCCACGCCGAAGCCCGCAACACCGGGTTCGGCGAAAGGCGCATCACGGCGAGCACCGTGCCGAGCACGACCGCGATGGCCATCGCGAGCACGGTCAGCTCCAGCGTGACGACGGCACCCGAGGTGATTCTACGGTCGAACAGGTACCGCGAGTAGGTATCCCAGCGATACGCCGGGTTCGTCGCTGCGCCGTAGACGAACAGCGCCACCAAGACCAGAATGACCGCCGCTGCTATCCAGCGACCCGGCCTGCGCAGCGGCACCGCTTTGATCGGCTCCGGCTCCCGCGCCGAGTCCGCCCCGCCGAACCCGGGTTCGCCAGGCGTCGGGCGAGCGTTGTTCGTCGCCATCGCTCAGCTCACGGCGCCGTTGATGACGGATGTCGTGATCGCGCCTTCCTGGACACCCCAGTTCTTCGTGATCTCGAGATACTTTCCGTCGTCTATCAGATGCTGGACCGCCTTCTGCAGCACCGCGGCCAGCGGCGCGCCCTTGGCGACTGCCCAACCGTAAGGTGCGGAATCGAACACGGGGCCCGCGTTCTCGATCTTGCCGTTACTCTGCTTGATTGCGTACGCCGTTACCGGAGAGTCGGCCGACATTGCGTCGACCTGACCGAGCATCAGCGCGTTGGTCGCGCCGCTCTGCTCGTCGAACGGCTTGATGTCGATGGCGGGCTTACCCTGCGCGACGCACTTGGCGCTCTTGGCTGGCACCTCGTCGGTGTGCTCCACCGTGGTGGCCTGCACCGCGACCTTCTTACCGCAGGCATTTTCCGGGTCGACCGGCTTGCCCTTCTGCTGGGCCCACTGGACCCCCGCGTTGAAGTAGGTGGTGAAGTCGACCTGCTGCTCGCGTTCCTTCGAGTCGGTGATCGATGACATGCCCACGTCGTAGGTACCGGACTGGATCGCCGGGATGATCTTCTCGAACGCCGACTCGACGTACTCGGCCTGCACGCCGAGCACGGAGGCGATCGCGTCCATCAGATCCACGTCGAACCCGACGATCCGGCCGCTGGCGTCCTTGTATTCGTTGGGCTGGTAGGGAATGTTCACGCCGACGACGATCTTGCCGGACTGTTCGATCTTGTCGGGGAGCTGCGCCGCGATCTCGTCGACCTTGTCCACCTGCACCTTTGCCACCGTGGGTCCGGACTCCTCGGTGTTCGTGGTACAGCCCGTCAGCACCAGTGCGCCCGCGGCGAGCACACCCATCACCCGCAGGGCGCGCCTGCCGAGTACCGATCGATCAGACACAACAGCCCTCCACATTTCGGATATACGAAACCAGGGCGTCACCACCCGTTGGCAATCTAAGCGATCGAAGCACCTTTTGCTGGAAAGTAACGGAAGCGAAACACGAAGTCGTTGCGAACCCCTGCCGCCCGCGTGCCGGTACGCCGCGAACACCCTACCTCGTCACGTCCTGACCTGCAGTTTCGAGATGCCGGTTCATCCGATGCGCCGGTCGCGGACAACCGCCATAGGACAGGGTCGTGCCGTCCGACGGGATGAATTCAGCCGAGAGGCTTGCGAGTTGGGGTGTTCTGGTTACCTCCGAAACGGCCGGGTTGTAGGACTGTGGGCCCGAACCAGTGGCAGAGGAGGAGAGCGAGTTCGATATCGAGTCGGTCGTCGGCGATCGGGTGGCCGCGACGGTCGACAGCGCGCTGGATACGGTATTTCACCGAGTTGAAGTGGAGGTTGAGTTCGTCCGCCGCGGCCTTGTAGCTCGAACCGTGGTGGAGGAAGACGCGCAGGGTATTCCGCAGTCGCGCATCGCTGTCGGAGTCGGTCGCGAGCGGGCCGAGAATGTCGCGTACCCAGGCTCGCGCTTCGGAGAGGTCGTGCCCGAGCAGGGCTGCTGCCGACAAGCCGCGGTCGGTGGCGGCGGTGACGCGCAGGGTGCGGGGACCCGCTGCTACGGCGATGTTGCGGGCGCTGGCGGCCTGGTGATGCGATCGACGGAAGCCGTCGACTCCGGGCAGTGCGGAGCCGATCGCGATACGTGGGGCGTCTTTGTGGGCGGTCACGAAGCGGCGGATGTGCGTGTAAGGGTCTGGGACGGTGGCGGAGCTCAGCGGAATCCACCCCCAGCCACTGACTCGATCGGCGGCAACGAACAGCGGGCTTCCGGATGCCGTCATGGATTCAGCGAGGTCCTGGAGAAAACGTTCCAATCGCACGAACTCGTTTCCGGTGCTCGCATCGTCGGGATACCAGAGAATAACCGCGAGATGGACGCGTCTGAGTGGATAGCGGATCGCGGCGGTCACCGCGTCCAGATCCACTTCGCCGTCGTCGAGCAGCTCACGGACACGAATGGCGCGCACGCTGTTGCGGCTCTCCGACCAGCGATCACGCTCGATCTCGTATGCCCCGATCAGCTGCTGCGATATCCAATCGACGTAGCCGAAGGTGACGGTCGTCATCCGCTCGTAGACGTCGAGGCTCAGCCCCGGCTCGAGGTCGGCGGCGCGGATCTCCTCCAGAATCAGGTGGAGCAGGACCTGCTGCCCCAGCCGGTACGCGCGAAGCAGCGCATTCGCCGGCACACCGTGCTGAGCCAATCGCCGCGCGTACTCGAGCGCCGCGGTAGGCGGTTCGATCCGCTCGATCGGGATGTCGTAGCGAAGTGCGCGGAAAATTGTGTCGATGTTTCCCTCGACGCTGGCGCCGAGCAATTCGACCAGCTGCGAGTCGCCCCGCAATTCCGAGATCTCGGCAGCCAAGTCCTGCTGAATCGACTGTGACAAGTCGGTGATGCGGGCATGGAGCAGTCCGGCAATCGTCGCGGCGTTCTCGCTGACGACCGCCTTGTCATACCGGCGCCGATCAGCCATACCTAGACAGTAGATCGAGGCCCTCACCAGGGCGAATATTTCAGCTGATGGCATTGTCCTCCGGCGACAACCGCGGGCGCGGACTTCGTCGATTCCAGACGGTGTGGACCACCTGTCGGATTTCTACGGTTGATACATCCACCGAAACCATCGATCGAGGACCTGTCCATGAACTTATCCGCACTCCCGGATCTACGCGCCACGCGAAACCCCAGCGGGCCGAGCATCGCAGACGATGACGTCACGCTGAACAACACCCAGTTTCTCGAGACCGTGCAGCGGGCGGCGACGACGTTGCGAACCCACGGCATCTCCGCTGGAGACGTCGTCACCGTGGTACTGCCCAACACGGCCGATCTGGTCGTGGCCCTGTTCGCCGCCTGGCGTGTCGGTGCGGCCGTTGCCCCGCTCGGCCCGACGCTCACGGCATCGGAGGTCGCCGACCAGGTCGAGAAGACGGGCGCGAAACTCTTGATCGTCGACCGGCCGATCGACTTGGCGGCGTCCACACCGACGGTCTTGCCCGTACGTGAGCTGGCCTCCGAACCTCCGGCCGCTGCCGACCCGGTCGAACTGTCCAGCGACGCGCTCGCTCTCTTGGCGTGCACCAGTTGGACTTCCGGCCGTCCGACTGTGCTGCTCGATCATTCCAATCTGAATGCCATGTGCCGCATCGTGATCGACGCATTCGACTTGACCAGCGCCGACCACAGCCTGCTTGTCCTGCCGCTGTTCCATGTGAACGGCATCGTCATCAGCACACTGTCGCCATTGCTGGCCGGTGGCCGGACGACGATTGCGAGCCGCTTCAGTCCGACGACCTTCTTCGACCGAATCGAGCACAGTGGTGCGACCTACTTCTCGGCCGTTCCCACCATGTACACGATGCTGGCCGACCTACCAGGAGACGCGGTGGCGGATATCTCGGCGGTCCGTTTCGCGGCATGTGGTGCGGCATCCGCCAGTACCGGGCTGCTCGAGAAGTTCGAAAGCCGTTACGGCATTCCTGTCGTCGAAGGTTACGGGGGCCTGTGCGAGCACCATCGACGGCAAGCGCAAAGCGGGGACGGTCGGCCTGCCGGAGCCCCGGGCGTCGTCCGTCATGTCGCATAGGCCATTCGCACGTAGTTGGACAGGCGGGTGCCCGTGGCCGTCCCCTGAATCGGGCTGCCACGCACGACAGCGATCGGCTTCGCAGGGGGATTCGGCCACACGACACGGCGTTCCGCCCCCGCGCGCCTTGACCGTCATCGCTGCTGGTCAGCGGTAAAGTTCCCGCCCTGGCGACCCCGAAGGAGCGGAAGCGACATGCCGGAAGGCGCCATGGGCGAGGATCACCAGGGCCGGATGAATCGCCGGGCCGCGCTTGGTGCGGGCACTGCCGCGCTCGGTGGCGCCGCGGTGGGCGGCGCGCTCACCGCACATCTGTCCCGCGCCGACACCAGGACCGAACTGCCGGCGACCGGAGAGATCAATGCCAATCTGAACAGCGCGCCGCACCTGATCAAGCTCGCAGCCACCGAACCCCAGCAATTCGACGGCGGCACCCTGCGCGGTGCGACCGAAGACAACTTCCCCGTGCTGTCCGGCCAGAACGGCGCGGTGTACCTGGCCCACCTCGAGGTCGGCGGCATCCGCGAACCCCATTGGCACCCGACGGCGTGGGAGTTGAACTTCGTCATCTCGGGGACTGCGAAATGGACCATCCTCGGCACCCACCCCGACGACAGCTACCGCAACGACGTCTTCGAAGCCGAACAGGGCGACCTGGTCTTCGCACCCCAGGGCTTCTTCCACTACTTCGAGAACGCCCGCACCGATATGCCGCTCGATGTGCTCATCATCTTCAACACCAGCGCCCGTGAAGGCTCCGACGACATCGGCATCAAGGCCGCCCTCAGCTCCGTCCCACGCGACGTCCTCGCCGCCACCCTCGGCATCCCCGCCTCGGCACTGAAAGCCATCCCCACCGATATCACCCCGGTCGTCATCACCAGACGCCACTGATCCGACGACGCGCATCAAAGTCGACGCTGTACGCCCACGTGGCCGAGCACGCCGCCTACCCGATCCGGCGCACCAATCCCACCGTCCGTCGTCCTTTCCTGGTCGCATCGGTCATCGCAGGCCTCGGTAACCTGCCCACCTCGTGGACACTGCCGCTCACCCAACTCAGCGCGTGGCACCGCCGCCGCCCTCGCGGCCATCGACGCCTACCTGACCTGACAGCAGGCGTGGGCGTCCGGATCCCGCCCGCTCCGGTACCGCGGCGTCCCCGGCGTCACCAGCCTCGGGTTGCAGATCGCCACCGGCTGGCGCCGACGCACCCGAATCCGATAGCTCGCCCGGCCGCAGGACGTTCCGCCGCGCTACCGGCGATGCACCCTTGCACACACCTGCTCGGTGAATTCGCTGGTAGAGGCCAGTCCGCCCAGGTCGGAGGTCGCGACACCCGCCTCGAGCGTAGCGGCGACGGCCCGCTCGATCCGCTCGCTCGCATGCGTCAACGACCTATCGGCGTCGCGGGTTGCCATCCACTGCAAAAGCATCGCCGAGGAAAGTTGCAACGCGGCCGGGTTCGCACGATTGTGGCCGGCTAGCGACGGCGCGGCGCCGTGCACTGCCTGCGCCATGGCCTTGGTCGCCGAACAGTTCAGCGAGGCGGCCAGTCCGAGTGATCCACTCAACTCCCCCGCCAGGTCGGACAAGATATCGCCGAACAGGTTCTCGGTGACCAGCACGTCGTAGTCGGCGGCGGCGCGGACCAAGTGCGCGGCCGCCGCGTCGACGTGCTCGTCGTCGACCTCCACATCTGGATACGCCTGGGCGATCTCGTAGCAGACATCGCGGAACAGGCCCATCGTCATCGGCAACACGTTGGCCTTGTGCACGATGGTGACCCGCTTGCGCCGGGTCGCGGCCAGACGTAACGCCTGGTGGGCAATCCGCTCGCAGGCCGCTCGGGTCACCACGCCGACCGACATCGCGATGTCCGGGGTCGGCCGGAACTCCCCTGACCCGGCAAACATATTGCGGTCAGCGTAGAAGCCCTCGCTGTTCTCCCGGACGATCACCAGGTCGATGTCCGGCGTGGCCGCGTGCACGCCAGCGAATGCCCGCGCCGGACGGAGGTTGGCGTACAGGCCGAATCGCTTGCGGATGGCGCCGCCGGGAGCGACGGCGGCACGGTGTTCGGCGGGATAGGAGGCGTTGTCGTGCGGGCCGAGAATCCAGGCGTCCACACCGTCGAGCGCGTCGAGGGTCTGCTCCGGCAATGGATCGCCGAACTCGGCGATGGCACGGTGCCCCATGGACAGCGGCACCCATTCGACCGGCTGAGCACCCGCGGCGGACAGCGCCTCGTCGACCACCTGTCTGGCGGCCCGCACCACCTCGGGACCGATGCCGTCGCCGTCGATCAGGCCGAGCCGCAGCGGGCCCGCACCGCGAGGGTCGTTCGCGTCGCTCATCGGAACATCCTCCCGCCGCGACGCCCGCGCGCCCGATCCGGCCCGCGGACACGCCGGATGCGGCTACCTTTTGGAGACCATGGTGCAGTCGGTCGAACTACTCCTCGACGAGGCCGCCGACGCGGAGATCCGCCGTCAGTGGCGGTTGCTCGCGGAGGCGGGCGTGCCGAGCCCGGCCGCGAACACCGCTGAATCGAACCGCCCGCACATCACCGCCGCGGTGGCCAGGCAGATCTGGCCGCGCATCGAGCGGGCGCTGGACGAGCAGACCTTCCCGTCGATCCCGGTGCGGCTCGGCGGGCTACTGGTGTTCGGTGCGCGCCACCCGATCCTGGTGCGGGTGGTGGTGCCGTCCGAGCCGCTGCTCGCGCTACATCGGCGGATCTTCCACGCGATCTCGCCCTGCCCCGGCATTCCGGGCAACGTCCATCCGGACGCATGGACCCCGCACATCACGCTGGCCAGGCGAGTGCCCGCCCCCCAGCTCGGCGAGGCGATGCACGCCGTCGCGCGCGATCGCGATTTTCCCGCGACCGTGCTGGGTATCCGTCGATGGGACGGCGAACAGCGGCGCGAGTGGCCGATCGGTCGTGGAAGATAACGAACGCAGCCCGCGTTACAGCTGGCACACCGAATACGAGAGGACGTCATGGCCACCCAGACCCTGACCCAACAGAACTTCGATGAGATCGTCACCGGAAACGACATGGTACTCGTCGATTTCTGGGCCGATTGGTGCGGTCCGTGCAAGAGCTTCGCACCAACCTTCGAGGCATCCTCCGACAAGCACCCCGACGTGGTGCACGGAAAGGTCGACACCGAATCCGAGCAGAGCCTCGCGGCGGCCGCCAACATCCGCTCCATCCCGACCATCATGGCCTTCCGGGAGGGCGTGCTGGTGTTCGCGCAGCCCGGCGCGCTGCCCCCCGCCGCGCTCGAGGACCTGGTCACTCAGGTCAAGGCTCTGGACATGGACGACGTGCGCAAGCAACTCGCCGAGCAGCAGGCCGAAAAGTAGTTTCGCGGCGGCGCCGGAAATCCTTGCGCCGCAACGGAACCGACTCGGGCTCGGGCACGGACGCCGCAATGCGGCGCAGGCCGCACCCGGGCCCGACTCATGTCTCGACTCCGACGGCAAGCACCGCGGGCTCCGCGGGCCTCGCACGCCGCGGCCTACGTCACTGAGGGCCGAGCAGGTTGACGCCCGCGATCATGGCGCGGACGGTCGATTCGGCGCCGTCGTCGGCGAGCGCCGCACCCCAGCCGCGCCTGCCATCGCACTCGCACTGCACGAACGTGGCGGTGCCTTCGGCGGTGCGCCGTTGGTGAAACTGCAGGATCTCCACCGGGTAGCCCTCCTCGTAGAGGGCCGAGGTCATCGCCGCGACGGGGCTGCCGGTGGCGACGACGGTCTTCAGATGGCCGGCGAATTCCAGCGTCGCGGTGAACTCGGCGGTCCGGCTACCCGCAGGGGACCAGTCGCCGAGCCGGATCGGACCGCTGTGGTCGCAGTAGCGGCTGTGAAACTCCGCTGAGGTCAGACCGGTGCTTTCGCCGCGAAGGCCCTTCGGTGCGGCGGCATGGAACGTGTCTGTATCCAGAGTCAGGATGGTCATTGAAAGTAGGTCTTCCCGAAGAATGTCGTGGTTCAGTTGACAGAGGGGACCAGCACTAACAAGTCGAACAGCCCGCAGCGAGGGGGCCGGCCCGAATCAGACCCCGCTACGGCGGGCTACTACGAGTCGCCGCTGCGCCACCATCGCGGTGAGCGGATCTAGCCCGACGCCAGCCTCAGGCTCGAAGGCGGTAGCCTGCGCAGCCACAAAGGGCCCGGTGAGCGACGCCATCGACACAACGCTATCGCGGTCTGCGACGTAGAGCGCTGCGCTACAGCGGGCGGCGGGATTCGGCACGCGCTTGAGAATAGGGACATCGCGCCGCGATGGCAACTACATTTCGCGCCCGATTTGTCTACTGACGAGTATCGTTCGGGCAGTTCAGGCAGCCGCGGAGGCCCAGGAGGCGACGACGGTATCCCACCTCCGCCCGGAACTCGCCATCGCACTGTCGCGAGGCGGACCGATCCATTCGGATCCGGCCCGGCTCGTCGTCCGCGGCGCTCAGTGCGCGGCGGCGTCCCAGCTGCGGCCGACGCCGACGGAGACCTCGAGCGGCACCGACAGGCTGATCGCCGACGACATCTGCTCGCGCGCCAAAGTCTCGAGCGTCTCCCGCTCTCCCTCGGCGACCTCGAACAGCAATTCGTCGTGGATCTGCAGCAGCATCCTGGAGCGCAGACCGGCGGCCCGGATCGCATTGTGCACGTTGATCATCGCGACCTTGATGATGTCGGCCGCGGTGCCCTGGATCGGGGCGTTGAGCGCCATCCGCTCAGCCGACTCGCGGCGCTGCCGGTTGCCGGAGTCCAGATCCGGCAGATAGCGACGGCGCCCGAACAGCGACTCGGTGTAGCCGACCTTGCGCGCCTGTTCGACCACCTCGTACAGGTAGTCGCGGATCCGGCCGAAGCGGTCGAAGTAGACATCCATCTGCTCCTTCGCCTCGGCGGTGCTGATCTTCAGCTGCGCGGAGAGGCCGTAGGAGCTCAGACCGTAGGCGAGGCCGTAGGACATCGCCTTGATCCGGCGACGCAGCTCCGGGCCGACCTCGGCGATCGGGATGTCGAACGCCTTCGAAGCGACGAAGCTGTGCAGGTCCTCGCCGGAGTTGAACGCCTCGATCAGGCCCTCGTCCCCGGACAGGTGCGCCATGATGCGCATCTCGATCTGGCTGTAATCGGCGGTCATCAGCGACTGGTAGCCGGAGCCGACCACGAAGGTGTCGCGGATCTGCCTGCCAGTGTCGGTGCGGATCGGGATGTTCTGCAGATTCGGCTCGGTCGAGGACAAGCGACCTGTGGCGGCGATCGTCTGATTGAACGTGGTGTGGATGCGGCCGTCGTCGGCGACGCATTTGAGCAGGCCGTCGACGGTGACCTTCAACCGGGTGGCGTCGCGGTGCGCGAGCAGATGTTCCAGGAACGGGTGCTCGGTCTTCTCGAACAACGACTCCAGCGCGTCCGCGTCGGTGGTGTACCCGGTCTTGGTGCGCTTGGTCTTCGGCATGTCCAGCTCGTCGAACAGCACCACCTGCAGCTGCTTGGGCGAGCCCAGATTGATCTGCTTGCCGATCACCTCGTACGCCGCGGCGGCCGCGTCGTTGACCCGATCGGCGAACTGGCGCTGCAGCGCATGGAGTTGTTCGGTGTCCACCGCGATGCCCGCGTCCTCCAGCGTGGACAACACGCCGAGCAACGGCAGCTCCATCTCGGCGAGCAGCGGCGTGGATTCGATCTTGCGCAGTTCCTCGTCGAGCGCGTCGGCGAGATCGGCGACCGCGCGGGCGCGCAGCATCTCCGCCCGTGCCAGCTCGGCGTCGACGGTGTCCTCGTCGTCGAGCAGCGACAGCTGCGGGGTCTGGTCGGTTTCGGCGCGCAGCTCCCGATGCAGATAGCGCAGCGAAAGATCGTCGAGGTTGAAGGTGCGCTGGCCCGGGCGGACCAGGTAGGCGGCCAGCGCCGTGTCGCTGGTCAGGCCGCCGAAGGTCCAGCCGCGCCCGCGCAGGGCATGCACGGCCGCCTTGGCCTCGTGCAGCGCCTTGGGCACGGCCGGATCTGCCAGCCAGGCGCCCAGCGCAGCCTCGTCCTCCGGGGTGAGCACGGTGACATCGATATAGCCGCTCTCGCCGTCGCCCGCCGCGATCGCGAGCGCACGCGCGTCACCATGTCCGGGTGTCCCCGCGCCGACGATCGAGACACCATGGCGCACACCAGGTTTCGCGTGTTCAGCGAGCCAGGCGGCAACCGCGCCGATCTCCAGCACGCCGCCGCTGATCTCGAAGCCGGCCTCGGCCTCGGGCTCCTTCGGGGCCAGCGTCTCGAACAGCCGGTCACGCAGCACGCGGAATTCGAGGTCGTCGAACAGCTGGTGGATTTTGCTGCGGTCCCACGGCGCCTGGGCCAGCTGGTCGGGCGTATAGGGCAGCGGCATGTCACGGATCAACTCGGTGAGCTGCCGGTTGAGCACCACGCTGCTCAGGTTGGCCCGCAGCGCGTCGCCGACCTTGCCCTTCACCTCGTCGACCTTCTCGACCAGCGTGTTCAGATCGCCGTACTCGCGGATCCACTTGGCGGCGGTCTTCTCCCCCACACCGGGGATGCCGGGCAGGTTGTCGCTCGGGTCGCCGCGCAGCGCCGCGTAGTCCGGGTACTGGTTCGGGGTGAGGCCGTATTTGGCCATCACCTCCTCGGGGGTGAACCGGGTGAGGTCGGAGACGCCCTTGCGTGGATACAGCACGGTGACGTTCTCGTCGACCAGCTGGATCGAGTCCCGGTCACCGGTGACGATGAGCACCCGGAAGCCCTCGGCCACCGCCCGGGTGGTGAGTGTGGCGATGATGTCGTCGGCCTCGAAGCCGTCGATCGCCATCACCGGGATGCCCAACGCCCCGAGCACGTCCTTGGTCAGCTCGACCTGCCCGCGGAATTCGTCCGGGGTGGTGCTGCGGTTGGCCTTGTACTCCGGGTATGCCTCGGCACGGAAGGTCTGGCGCGACACGTCGAACGCCGCGGCGACGTGCGTCGGCTTCTCGTCGCGCAGCAGGTTGATCAGCATCGCGGTGAAGCCGTACACCGCGTTGGTGGTCTGCCCGGTGACCGTCTTGAAGTTCTCCGCCGGTAGCGCGAAAAACGCACGATAGGCGATCGAATGCCCATCCACCAACAGCAGCGTCGGCCGGTCACCGGACACGGGATCGGTGGAGCCGGAGGCGGGGGCGGGACGCGGAGCGGTCGTGGGTGAACTCACGCCCCAGAGTCTAAGGACCGCCACCGACACGGTGATACGGCGACACCCGGCAGCCACACGCCGCTGCGGCACAGGACCGCACACGCGCAAGCGTGCCGAAGACCGACGGCACGCATGGCACCGCTCACAACGTCGCGACCAGCTCGCGCAGAACGGGCAAGCTCACCGAACCCGACCCGAGCACCACGTCGTGGAATGACTTGATGTCGAAGTCCGCGCCGAGTCGTTCGGTAGCCGCCACCCGCTGCCGCCGTATCTCCAGCTGGCCGACCTTGTAGGCGACCGCCTGCCCCGGCATCGCGATGTAGCGGTCCACCTCCACGGTGATCTCGGCCAGCCCGACCGGCGCGTTGGCCACCATGAAGTCGATAGCCTGCTGCCTGCTCCAGCCCTTCGCATGCACACCGGTATCGACCACGAGACGGCAGGAGCGCCAGGAGTCGCCCGCCAGCATGCCGAGGCGCCCGAGATCGTCCTCGTACAAACCCATCTCGTCGGCCAGCCGCTCGGTGTAGAGCGCCCACCCTTCGACGAACGCGGTGTTGGCGAACGATTGGCGCTGGAAGCGCGGCAGGTGGTCGAGCTCGTTCGCGATGGTGAGCTGGAGGTGGTGGCCGGGAATCGCCTCGTGGTATGCCACCGACGCCGTCTCGTAGCGGCCGCGGCCGGTGGGATGGTGCTGGTTGACGAAGTAGGTGCCCGGCCGCGACCCGTCGGCGGCGGGCGGGAAGTAGTACGCCGCAGGCGCGTCCGCGGCGAGGAACTCGGGCACCGGCACGATGTCGCAGGATTCCTTCGGCAGCCGCCCGAACCAGTTGTCCATCTCGGCTGTGGCCAGCGACAGCGCCCTGCGCGCGTCGAACATGATCTGCTCGGCGTCGGCGTAGCACAGCTCGGGATCGTCGCGCAGCCTGGCGAACACCTGGCCGAGGTCTCCCGTGCCGAACAGCCGCGCACCCACGGTGGCGTACTCTTCGCGCAGCTTCGCCAGCTCGGCGAGGCCGAGTTCGTGGATCTCCTCGGCGCCGAGGTCGGGCAGCGTGGTGTGGTGGCGCAGCAGCCGCCCGTAGATGTCCTCGCCGTCGGCGCCGAGCCAGCACAGCCCCGGCTTCTCGTCGGGGCGGCTCACCGGCAGCAGCTCGTCGTACAGCGCGTCGCGGTAGACCTGGAACGCGGGCCGGATGACATCCCGCGACACCTCGGCCAATTCAGCGCGCCAGGCGGCCTCGCCATCCCAGCCTTCCGGTCCCGCGAAGGTGACGAACGGGTCGGCGGTGTGGTCGGAGGCCAGGTAGCCGTCGAGCTGGTTGAGCGAGCGCTCGATGGTGATCCGCGCGGGTGTGCGTCCTGCCGCCAGACCTGACCGGAACCGATCCACGGCCTGCCCGAGCATTTCACCGAACTGCCGGTAGCGCCGCACCAGCGCCAGCGCGTTCTCCGGACCGGGTGCGTTGATCTGCGGCGCCACCATCAGCACCAAGGCGTGCACGCCGTTCATCTGGTCGGAGGCCATCTCCACCGGCCGCCACTCCAGGTGCTCCACCGCGCCGCTCAACTCGGTCCGCAGCAGGCTGCGGGTGATGCGGTCGGTGGGGCCCAACCGGTCGGCGTCGAGGGCGTCGACCGCGCGCAGCAGGTCGCGCCAGGTGGACAGCAGCCGCTGCTCCGCCTCGACGGACAGATCCTCGATCCGGTCGTCGAATCGGCGGTCGCCGAGCAAGGTCGCCTCGCTCGGCGTCGCCTCGAGCACGCTATCCCAGTACCGCTCGGCCAGGCCCATCAGCTCGTCATGACCATCCATGGTCACGATCATGCCTCGAGCAAGGCCGCGCGGCACCGAGGTCGCGGCCTACCCGACGCCGAGGTAGGCCGACTTGACGGCCGGATCAGTGAGCAGTTCGCGGCCGCCGCCGGTCTTGGTGACCTCGCCGGTCTCCATGATGTAGGCACGGTGGCTGCGGGCCAGCGCCTGCTGCGCGTTCTGCTCGACCAGCAGCACGGTGGTGCCCTGCTGGTTGATCTCACTGATGATCCGGAAGATCTGCTGGATCACCATGGGCGCCAAACCCATCGACGGCTCGTCGAGCAGCAGCAGCCGCGGCCGAGCCATCAGCGCACGGGCGATGGCCAGCATCTGCTGCTCACCGCCGGAGAGCGTGCCGCCGACCTGTTTGCGCCGCTCGCGCAGCCGCGGAAACAGCTCGAACACCCATTCGAGCGTCCGGTCGTACTCGGCCTTCTGCTTGAAACCCCGGCCGTAGCAACCCATATCGAGGTTCTCCTGCACCGTCATGCCGGGGAAGACACCCCGACCCTCCGGCGCCTGGATCAGCCCGTGGGTCACCCGCTCGTGCGCCTTCATCTGGGTGATGTCGCGGCCCTCGAACAGGATTCGGCCGCGCGTCAACGGCAGCAGCCCGGACATCGCGCGCATGGTCGTCGTCTTGCCCGCGCCGTTGGCACCGAGCAGGGTAACCAGCTCACCCTCGGCCACCCGCAGCGAGATCCCGTGCAGCGCTTGGATTCTGCCGTAGTTGACGACCATGCCCTCTACCTCGAGCAGCGGGGCGTCCGCACCGGCGTAGCGCTCGTCCGGTTTGCGGAACACACCAGCCCGCGGGCGCGACCCAGCAGCCGTCGGCTCCGTGGCCGTGGCCTCGTCCGGCCGCGGCTCGCCGGCATCGGGCGCGCCCTTCTCGCTTTCGCTCGCGTCCCTCTCGGATTCGATCACCTCGGTGTCCGGTACACCGAGGTACGCCGCGATCACGGCCGGATTGTCGCGGATGTCCGCGGGCAGCCCGTCGGCGATCTTGCGGCCGAACTCCAACACCACGATCCGGTCGGTCACGCCCATGACCAGCCGCATGTCGTGCTCGATCAGCAGCACCGTGAACCCGTCGCCGCGGATCTTGCGGATCAGGTCCATGAGCGCGGACTTCTCGCTCGGGTTGAACCCGGCCGCCGGCTCGTCGAGGCACAGCAGCTTCGGCTCGGTGGCGAGCGCGCGGGCGATCTCCAGCCTGCGCTGATCGCCGTAGGACAGATTGCGCGCCTTCTCCACCGCCCGCGGCGCGATGCCGACGAACTCCAGCAGCGCCATGCCGCGCTCGATCGCGTCGCGTTCCTCGCGCCGATGCCGCGGTGTGCGCAACACCGCGCCGGGCACCGAGGTCTTGTGCCTTGCGTCGGTGCCGACGACGACATTCTCCAGCGCGGTCATCTCACCGAAAAGCCGCACGTTCTGGAACGTGCGCGCGATGCCGAGCCGGGTGATCGCGTTGCGCTTGGTCTTCGTCAGCGGCTTGCCGTCGAAGTACACCAGTCCCGACGCGGGCTGGTAGATCCCGGTGATCGCGTTGAAGCAGGTGGTCTTGCCCGCGCCGTTGGGGCCGATCAGGCCGAGGATCTCGCCACGGCGGATCTCGAAGCTCACGTCGTCCAATGCGGTGAGGCCGCCGAACTTCACCGTGAGGCCGTCGGTCCGCAGCAGCGGAGCACCGACGGCGGTCTCGATCTCCCGATGCGGCGCGACGACTTCCGCGACCGTCTCGGCATCGGCCAGATCGGGGATCACGGCGGTCACGTCGACCGTGCCCGCGCTCTCCACCTCCGGCTCTGCCGCGTAGCCCGCCGCTATGTCCTCGTTGTCGAACAGCGCGTCACCCGCGCCCGGCCCGGTCATCGTCCCGCTCCGATCGGCTCGCTCGCGACCGGTCTGCGCACTGCCTGGTACACCTGTCTGCCATAGGTGAGCAGCTTCTGCCGCACCGGGAACAGACCCTGCGGACGCAGAATCATCATCACCACCAACGCGATTCCGAAGTACAGATACTTGAGGTCACCCAGCGACTGCGCGCCGCCCTTGCGGAACAGCAGCACGCTGCCGAGCAGCAGCAGCGCCAGTACGCCGGTGACCACCATGCCGGTGATCACCCCTCGTCGCGGCCACCCGCCGAGCCGGTCGCCCAACAGCTTCCAGCCCGCGAACAACACGACGAACACCACGACGTCGACGATCAGCAGGAGATATCCCGTCGACTCGTTGCTCACGAGGTTCACCGACTGCAACCGCGCGGGCAGATAGGCGATGACGAATGCGCCGAAGATCACCCCGAGCTTGTTGCCCTGGCCACCGATGACCACCGCGCACAGGAACAGCATCGAGTTGATGATGTTGAATCCGGTCGGGTTGATGAACTGCACCTGACCGGCATAGATCGCGCCGGACATGCCGCCGACCGCGGCACCGATCATGAAGGCCCACAGCTTGAACTTGAACGTCGGGACGCCCATGATCTCGGCCGCGTCCTCGTCCTCGCGGATGGCGACCCAGGCGCGGCCGACCCGGCTGCGTTCCAGGTTGCCGACCAGTAGCAGTACGAGGATCACCAGGACCATGCCGAACCAGTACCAGTAGGTGCCGTAGCTGGCGCGATCCAGGATGTTCGCGCTGTCCGGGTTGCCGCTGTTGCCGCCGGAGAACACGCCCTCCGGCTTGCTCACGGACTCGCCGACGTGCGGATAGGCCACGCCGGACAGGCCGAGGCTACCGTTGGTGAGCTCGGTGAGGTTGTCCGCGAGTAGCCGGACGATCTCACCGAAGCCCAGCGTCACGATCGCCAGGTAGTCACCGCGCAGGCGCAACGTCGGCGAACCGAGGATCAGACCCGAGACCGCGGTCACCGCGACCGCGATCGGCAGGCACGCCAGCCATGCCCACTTCGGATCCAGCCAGCCACCGTCGGTCTGGTTCCACGGGCTGTTGGGGCTGGTGAGCAGGCCGACGGTGTAGGCGCCGACGGCGTAGAAACCGACATAGCCGAGGTCGAGCAGGCCCGCCTGCCCGACGACTACGTTCAGGCCGATGGCCAGCAGCGCGTACATCGCCACCTGCGCCATCACCAGACCGAAGTTGTAGGACGGGGTGTCCAACAGCGGCGGAGGGAACAGCGGTAGCAACGCGAGCAGAACGAGGATCGGGATGCCGACGCCCCACTGTGCGGGCCTGCTCAGACCGTCCCACCAGGCACGGATCGTGTCGCCGAGGCCGTGTCGCACGGATTCCGGCGCGGTCTTGGTCGTGTCGGTCATGCGCGTGCCCTTCCGAGACTC
Source organism: Nocardia sp. 2TAF39 (assembly GCF_052114905.1). Taxonomy (NCBI): domain Bacteria; kingdom Bacillati; phylum Actinomycetota; class Actinomycetes; order Mycobacteriales; family Nocardiaceae; genus Nocardia; species Nocardia sp. 2TAF39. The sequence goes on along the minus strand of NZ_JBFRFQ010000014.1, from coordinate 87,612 downwards.
TCGCCGAGGATGCCGGTCGGGCGAACCATCAGCACCAGGACGAGCACCACGAACGCGACCACGTCGCGCCACTCGGTGCCGAACAGGATCTGGCCGTACTGCTCGACCACGCCGAGTACGAGGCCGCCGAGCAGCGCGCCGCGCAGATTGCCGATTCCACCGAGCACCGCAGCACTGAACGCCTTGATGCCGAGGATGAACCCGCCGGAGTAGATGACCCCGTTCGGGATCTTGAGTGTGTACAGCATCGCCGCCGCGCCCGCGAGCACGCCGCCGATGAGGAAGGTCAGCATGATGACCCGCTCCCGCGAGACGCCCATCAGCGTCGCGGTATCGGGGTCCTGGGCCACGGCCCGGATGCCGCGACCGAACTTGGTCCGGTTGATCAGAACCTCGGTGACGATCGCGAGCACCACCGCCGCGATCACGATGAGCAGCATGATGTTGGTGACGTCCGCGCTGCCGAAGCTGAACTGCACAGTCGGCTCGACGAGCCGAATCGCCTGCTGCGCGTTGGTGCCACCGAGATCGGGATCGATCTTGGGCAGCACGAAGTGCACCAGTTCCTGGAGCACGAACGACATGCCGATCGCGGTGATCAGAAAGCTCAGCGGTTTGGCACTCCGCCTGCGCAACGGGCGATAGGCTACCCGCTCCAATCCGACGGCCGCGCCGCCGGATATCGCCATACCCACGATCATCGCCAGCCCGAGATATACGACAGTCAGCACGACACCCTGGGTGTAGACATCGGGACCAGCGACGAATCCGAAGATCATCAACCCGATCAATTGCCCGAACAGGCCGAGCATGAATATTTCCGAGTGGGCGAAATTGATCAGCCGCAATACGCCGTAGACCAAGGTATAGCCCACGGCGACCAAGGCATAGATAGCGCCGTAGGTCACTCCGTCGACGGTCAGTCGCCAGAAACTATCGATCAACCCTTGATAGTTGAAGTCGATCGATCCGCCGACGAGTTGTACTGCGTCGGCCAATGCCATTGATTTCATTCGTTTTCTGCCCTCATCCATTGACCCACCGAACAACAGCACGTACGGGGATTCGCGCGATCCCCCGTACGTGCTGTGTCCGGAATTCGGGCTACTTGACCTCGTACACCCAGATCAGCGCGTTCGACAGCTCGCCGTTCGGGTCCCACTTGTACTGACGCGCGAGGCCGGCACCGTCGTACGTCCGCACATACTCGAGCAGATCCGGGCGGGTCACCTTGCCGCCGTCGATGCCCTTGGACAGGATCGTGGTCAGGTCGTAGGCCTCGACCGAGTAGACGCCCGGCGCCTGACCGTTGAGCACCTCGTAGTCCTTGGCGAACTTCTCCGGCGCGGGACCACACGGGCACGACAGCTTCGCGCCCTTGGCCGCACTACCGGCCTGGGCGACGAACTGCGGGTCGTTGGTGCCGTCGGCGGAGACGAAGACCGCCTTCACACCGCCGGACTTCAACTGCTGGGCCAGCGGGGCGGCCTCGGAGTAGTAACCGGAGTAGAAGATGGCGTCCGGATTCGCGCCCGCGACCTTGGTAACCGTCGCGGAGAAGTCCTTGTCGCCCTTCTTGATACTGGCGGCGCACGCCGGGTCGGCGGCGGAGCCGAGTCCCTCGGTGATCGACCTCGCCAGCCCGGTGCCGTAGTCGGTGTTGTCCTGGATGACGCAGACCTTCTTGTAGCCCGCGGTGTTGACCAGGTACTTCGCCACCGAAGGGCCCTGCACGTCATCATTGGCCAGACCGCGGAAGAAGCTGCTCCAGCCGTTCTGGGTCAGCGTGGCGTTGGTCGCCGACGAGGTGACCGAGACCAGGCCCGCGTCGCTGAGGATCTTTCCGGTTGCCTTCGTCTCCCCGGAGAACCCGGGACCGACCAAGCCGATGATCGACTTGTCGTTGACGATCTGCGGGATCACCTGGGTGGCCTTCTGCGGGTCACCCTCGGTGTCGAACTGCCTCAGCTCGATCTTGCACCCGGGGTTCGTCTTGTTGTGCTGATCGAGGGCGAGCTTGACGCCGTTCACGATGTTGATGCCCAGCGCGGCATCCGGCCCGGTCAGCGCGCCCGCCATCGCGATGGCCGTGCCGGGGGCGCAGGTCGCCTTGCCATCGCCCGCGGGGTCGGCCGCCTTGGCCGTATCGGCCTTCGGCACCTCCTTGCCCTGCTGGTCGACCTGCATGACCGGCTGGATGGACAGACCGCCCGAACCGTTCATACCCGACGCATCCGAACCGCTGCCCGTGGATTTGTCGCTACACCCTGTCAGCACCAGCGCGGCGGCAGCGCCGATGACCAGAACACCTCGCGTCGTACGACTCCGGCATGTCGAACTAAGCACGTTTCACCTCTAAGTTCTGCGCTCCCCCGGGATCACCGAGGAGGCCGACTACGTCAGCCCGGTCAGAACATAGCGTCGGTACGTTATTTCCGCATCACATTCGCATCATGCACGCGACATCATGTCGAACTTTCGTTTACGAGCTTGTTTCGTCCGAGTAAATTTTCCGGCCGGTGCCACAAGCCGATGTCACTTGGGAGCCAGATTCTCCAACACGACCTCCGCTACGGCCTTCATCGTCGTCCGACGATCCATTGCCGTGCGCTGAATCCACTTGAACGCCTGCGGTTCCGAAAGGCCTTGGGTCTGCATCAGAACACCCTTCGCCCGCTCCACCAGCTTGCGCGTCTCCAGCCGATCGGCCAGATTCGCCACCTCGCTCTCCAGCGCCGTGATCTCATGGAAGCGGCTCGCCGCCAATTCGATGGCAGGCACCAGATCCGATTTCGTGAACGGTTTCACCAAATAGGCCATCGCACCCGCGTCGCGTGCCCGCTCCACCAGATCCCGCTGACTGAACGCGGTCAGAATGACCACAGGGGCAACACGTTTCGACGCGATCTCCGCCGCCGCATCGATACCGTCCCGGCGCGGCATCTTCACATCCATGATGACCAGATCCGGCCGGTGCTCCACCGCGAGATCGACCGCCTGCTGGCCATCGCCCGCCTCGCCGACGACCTGATAACCCTCTTCGGTCAGCATCTCGACCAGATCCATGCGAATGAGCGCCTCGTCCTCGGCGACGACGACCCGCTTCGCCCCGGCGTCGCGCTTCGTGCCGGCGCCCCCAGCTGCTGTGCTCATAGGTAGACCCCTCTGGTTCCGATGCCTGTCCCCGACACACCGTGGGACCACGGTCGTACCACACGACCAACGGCCAACCATCGGGCTGTCGAGTGATGTAAAGAGTACCTTTCACTTCGGCACAGAACGCATATACCCTGCGCAAACCGCATCCCGCACGCTGCCGAAGACAGCCCATTCGCTTCCGGCGTACAGGACCCGCTATAGTTCCACCCGGTGCGCCGAGTTGGCGGAACTGGCAGACGCGACGGTCTCAAAAACCGTTGTCCGAAAGGACGTGTGGGTTCGAGTCCCACACTCGGCACTCGCTTTTGGGCGACCCCTGCTCGCGGAGAGCGTTCGCGGGGGCGCTCGTCATTCTTTCTTGGGGTGCAACCCCCAGGCCCTGCTCGGCGACGTTTCGCCCGTTACCTTTTTGTGGGCCCTGAACCCCCCGCGGGCTTGTGGTTGCGTTGGGTGGGATGTCACGTTCGAGCAGGGTTGCTTTTCGTGGGCATAGGGAGAGCCTTCGGGAACGGCGCGTCATTTCCCCTTGGGTGTGACCCAGGTCTCGCCCTCGAACCCTAGGGCTTTTGGTTGTGTTAGGTGGGTCGCGCTATTGAGCAGGGTTGCGGACGCACTCGAGCATGTGGCCGAACGAGGGGTTGCATTCCGCGGAGGGATAGTGGGAAGCGCTCGTCATTCTTTCCGAGGGTGCAACACGGGCTCCCGCTCGCACTGGGGGCGCGACAGTACTGGCGCGGCCTCGACAGCCCGAAATCATGGACCCGCTCGGCGCCACACCGGGACTGGTGGCAGCGGTTCCTGCACGACTCCGGCGGCACCGGATTCCGGCACGAGGCATACTTCGCGCGCGGCGGAATCGACGACATGGACACCTCGACCGGGCTTGCCCGATTCGCGCCGGTGATCGCCTCGCGCGGGCGGTCGTTCTCCACCTGGGGACGCGTCGAGGACAAACCCGCCGAGGTCGCGCCCGTGGTACCCGAATCCGCGCTGTACGACAACGAATCCGAGTAGTCCCGCAGGTCCTATCGAAAAAATCACAACGCAGCGTTCGGATGTCCGCGCCAGGTATGCGGGTTACGACAACAACTGCATCAACTCCATGGTGACGTACGCCACAGGCCACGAGCGCCGCCTTTCATGTACGGCACGCGACCAGCAGATGAATATACGTTCCCACCACTGGGATCAATGAACTTCAGTACTTCTGGTACGGTGCCCGCCGTTTATCGTGTCATGTGTGCACGTCTTGTTCGTCTGCAACGGCAACGTTTGCCGTTCGGTGATCGCCGAGCGGCTCACCCGCGCCGTCGCGGTCGAACACGACCTGCGCCAGCTCACCGCCGAGAGCGCGGGAACCCGTGCACTGGTGGGTTTTCCGGTCGAGCCGCGCGCCGCACAGGCCATCACCGGACTCGGCGCCGACCCGAGCAATTTCCGGGCCCGCCGCCTGAAGCCCGAGATGATAGACAAGGCCGACCTGGTTCTCGCGATGACCGAGCAGATCCGCGACCAGGCCATCGAGATGGACTCTGGTGCGGGGCCGCGCACCTTCACGCTGTTGGAAGCACAGCGGATTGCCCACGTCACCGGCGCGCGCACCATCGGCGAGCTGCATCAGGCGCGCAGCGACCTGTCGCTGGTCGGCCGAGAGAACATCGCCGACCCGGTCGGGTTGTCGGCGCAAGCTTTCTGCGAGGTCGGCGACAGCATCGCCGAGGCGCTCATCCCGCTGCTGCTGACCCTCGCCCCCGCACGAACAGCCCCGTTCGTGGAATAACGACCGCTCCGGGCTGGTGGTCCGGCCTGGCGCGGCGCCCGCGCCGCTGGCCACCTTTCTCGCTACGCAGCGCGCGCTGACCCGCGCCAGACAGCGTATAAGACACCAGGCAGCACCCAGCTGCGTTCAGTTCCGGCCCCGAGGGTTTACACTGCCCGCGGACAGCAACTTCCACCGTTGATGGTTCGACACACGACAGGAATCAGACATGCCGAAACGAATTTCGGATGTTTCGCTCCATGTTTATGTGACACCGAAGACCCTCGAACGTGTCGTCGAGACCGTTCGCGAGGTGGTGGACGACCACCTCGCCGACCGCGACGTGTTCGCCTGGCGCTTCACCCTGCCGGTCGACACCGACGACCCGGCCCACGTGGCCCTCGAAACCCACTGGCGCGAAGTACATCTCGACCGAGTGCCGGAAACCCGGGTCACCTACGAGATCGCACTCAGCCTCGTAGGTGCGCCCGACGAACTGACCGACGACGACGTGGCCGCGCTGGAACGGCAACTGCTGCACGGGATCTACGCCGTCGCGCGGATCGAGCCCGGACAGGAGATCCCGGTCTCGATCCGCGCCTCGCAACGCACCGACGTGGATCTCGATATCGATCTCGAACTGCTGTAGCGGGACCTACTCCGCCGATTCCCGCCTGCGCGCGGGGAAGTGGCGGATGAGCCCCTCCTGCACCGTGGTGGCGAGTAGGTCGCCGCTGCGGGAGTAGAAACGTCCGGTCGCCAGTCCGCGGGAGCCTGCGGCCACAGGAGACTCGGTGGCATACAGCGCCCACTCGTCGAAACGGAAGGGGCGGTGGAACCAAATCGAATGGTTGACCGTGGCGGCCACGATCCGGTCCAGCCCCCAGGACAGCCCGTGCGTGGTGATGATCGAGTCCAGCACCGTGGTGTCGGACGAATAGCCGAGCGCGGCAACGTGAATCAGCGGGTCGTCGGGCAACCGGCCGTCCGCGCGCATCCACACCCGGTTGTGGTTGAGCCGCTCCCCCGTGCCCTTCAGGATCCACGCCGGGTCGTTGGTGTAGCGCATGTCGATCGGGTGTGGCGCATTGACGAACATCTCCAGCTTGTCCTCCAAACCTTCGAAGCTCTCCTCCACCCGCGGCAACGTCTCCGGATCGGGCACGTCCGGTTGCGCGTGCGCGTGCTCGAGTCCCTTGCCCCACTCCTGGAACGCGGCGAGCATGACGAACAGCTCTTGCCCGTCCTGGCTGGCGGTGACTGTACGGTTGGCGAACGCGCGGCCGTCGCGGTGGCGGTCCACCCGGTACTCGATCGGCTTCTTCACGTCGCCGCCCCGCACGAAATGCGCGTTGACGGCGTGCACCGGACGGTCACCGACCGTCCGGCCCGCCGCCATGATCGCCTGCGAGACGAGCTGACCGCCGAAGGTCCGGCTCCACACCTTCGCGGGATGCTGACCGACGAACACGTCCTCGTCCATCTGCTCCAGGTCGAGCAGGCCGAGCAGCACGTCCAGGTCGGAGCCCGCTGCGGGCGCCTCCTCGACGTCGACGCTACTTAAAGAAGCAGTCACTAATGGTCCTCCTCGCCGATGCGGTGCACGTGGATCAGGTTGGTGGAGCCAACGGTACCCGGCGGGGACCCGGCCACGATGACCACGAGGTCACCCTTTTGGTATCGCTCCATCGACAGCAGTGCTACATCAACCTGGTGGATCATCGCGTCGGTGCTGTTCACCGTCGGCACGATGAATGTCTCCGTGCCCCAGGTCAGCGCCAGTTGGCTACGTACTTCCGGCAGCGGCGTGAACGCCAGCAGCGGCAGCGGGGTGTGCAACCGCGCGAGGCGACGCACCGTGTCGCCCGACTGGGTGAACGCGACCAGCGCCTTGGCGTTGAGCCGCTCGCCGATGTCGCGCGCGGCGTAGGAGATCACGCCGCGCTTGGTGCGCGGCACGTGGGTCAGCGGGGGCACCCGGGTCGACTCGGTCTCCACCGCGTGCACGATGCGCGCCATCGTGCGCACCGTCTCGATCGGGTACTTGCCCACCGAGGTCTCGCCCGAAAGCATCACCGCGTCGGCGCCGTCGAGCACCGCGTTCGCCACGTCCGAGGCCTCGGCTCGGGTCGGGCGGGAGTTCTCGATCATCGACTCCAGCATCTGGGTCGCCACGATGACCGGCTTGGCGTTCTCGCGGGCCATCTGAATGGCGCGCTTCTGCACGATCGGCACCTGCTCGAGCGGCAGCTCGACGCCGAGGTCACCGCGGGCGACCATCACCGCGTCGAAAGCCAGCACCACGGCCTCCAGGTTGTCGATCGCCTCCGGCTTCTCCAGCTTGGCGATCACCGGCACCCGGCGGCCCACCCGGTCCATCACGTCATGCACCAGCTCGACGTCGGACGGGGACCGCACGAACGACAGCGCGATGAAGTCGACGCCGAGCTTCAGCGCGAACTCCAAGTCCTCGATGTCCTTGTCCGACAGCGCGGGCACCGACACGTCCATACCGGGCAGCGAGACGCCCTTGTTGTTCGAGACCGGACCGCCCTCGGTCACCCGGCACACCACGTCGTTGCCCTCGACCCGGGTGACGGTGACACCCACCTTGCCGTCGTCGACCAGCAGCCGGTCGCCGGGCTTGGCGTCCTTGGCCAGCTCCTTGTAGGTGGTGGACACCCGGTCGTGGGTCCCTTCGACGTCGTCGACGGTGATGCGGACCTCTTCACCCGTCGCCCAGACGGTCTTGCCCTCGATGAAGCGGCCGAGGCGGATCTTCGGACCCTGCAGGTCGGCGAGAATGCCCACCGCTCTGCCGAGGTGGTCCGAGGCCTGACGCACCTTCTTGTAGTTCTCGGCATGGTCCGAGTGTTCGCCATGGCTGAAGTTCAGCCGAGCCACATCCATACCGCTCTCGACGAGTTCGCGGATACGGTCCTCGGTGGCAGTGGCCGGGCCGAGCGTGCACACAATCTTCGTCCGTCGCATCACGGGTAGAGCCTAGTCCTGCGTGGTCCCCGGGTCGTCGCCCGGCCATGGTGAAAACTCGATGAAAAATATGAACTACCTTCGGGCGATATGGCGGGCAAGCCGAGTTTCCAGCCGGGTCTGCCCGAATCCGAGGACCAGGCAGATGACCCAGTAGTAGATGGCCGCGACTCCGTACAGCGCGAAGAAGTCGAAGGTCGGGGCGGCCGCCAGCTGCGCGACCCGCAGCAGCTCGGTCACCAGGATGGTCGAGGCCAGCGAGGTGTCCTTCACCAACGAGATGAGCGTGTTGGACAGCGGCGGCACCGCGATCCGCGACGCCTGCGGCAAGATGATCAGCCGCATCATCATCGGGTACGACATGCCCAGCGCCTTGGCCGCCTCCCACTGCCCGTCCGCGACGCTGAGAATGGCGGCGCGTACCACCTCGGCCGCGTAGCCGCCGACATTGAGGCTGAACGCGATCACCGCTGCGGGAAACGGGTCGATCACGATGTCGAACTGCGGCAGCGCGTAGAACACGATGAACAGCTGCACCAGCAGCGGCGTGCCGCGAATGATCGAGATATAGAACCGGGCCGCCGCCGACAACGGCCACACCGGCGACATCCTGGCCAGCGCGACGAACAGCGCGATCACCAGGCCGATGGCGAAGCTGATCGCGGTCAGCGGAATGGTCTTGGTGAGCGTGGCCTGCAGCATCGGCCACAGGTTGTGCCAGRTGAGATCTCTCGTGGCGGCGTCCATGAACGGTGTCGGCTACCGGCTGACGTCGGTGCCGAAGTACTTCTCGGAGATCTTCGCCAGGGTGCCATCGGCGCGCAGCTGGTCCAGCGCCTTGTCCACGTCGGCGATCAGCGCGTCGTCCTTGCGGGCGGCGAAGGCCTGCTGGCTCGCCGCTCCGGTCTTGCCCGCGATCTTCACGCCGGTGTCGCCGGTCTTCTTGGTGTATTCGGCGACAGCGAGGTTGTCGTTGACGGTGGCGTCGACGCGGCCGTTCTTCAGCAGCTGGATGGCCTGCACGAAGCCCTCCACTGCCTCGACCTTCGCGCCCGCGTCGGTGGCGACCTTGCTCCAGTTGCTCGTGGCCGACTGCGCGCAGGTCTTGCCGTTCAGATCGGCGAGGGTGGCGATGGCGTTGTTGTCGGCGCGGGTGACGATCACGCCCGCCGAGATGGTGTAGGGCGTGGACAGCGCGTACTTGTTCTTGCGCTCGTCGTTCACCGTCACCTGGTTGGCGACCAGCTCGAAGCGCTTGGACTCCAGACCGGCGAAGATCGCGTCCCACGGCGTCTGCACGAACTCGACCTTCTTTCCGAGCTTGTCGCCGACCGCCCGGATCACCTCGACGTCGTAGCCGGTGAGCTTGCCGTCGGAACCCTGGAAGCTGAACGGCGCGTAGGTGCCCTCGGTACCGACCTTCAGCACGTTCGGGTCGCTACTGCCGCAAGCGCTGAGCCCGCTGGCGGCGACGATGGCGAGCATGGCGGCGGCGAACAGCTTGCGACGCACGGGGGTAACCCTCTCTTCGGTGCGTGGAGCTCCACACACGACACGCAAAATCCGGCTCATGCTACGCCTGGACCTGTGCGATGCACAGTATCTCGATCATCGTGCGCCGCAGGGTTGTGCTCATTGATTTCGCACCCGTACGCACGGAGAGGCGGACACGTCGCGCCCGCCTCTCAGTCGTGTGGATGCCCCGCGGTCAGTCGCGCAGCGGGCGACCGTTGGGATCGGGCACCTTGCCGACGAGGATCATGATGCCGTCGATAAGGCCCCAGATGCCGCCGAGGCCGCAGGTCACGATGGTGACCAGCAGCTGGGCGACGCCCAGGCCGGTGTAGCCGAGGTAGAAGCGGCCGACGCCGAAACTGCCGAGGAAGATCTGCAGGAGGCCCGCGATCAGCTTCTGTTTGTCCGACAGCGGCACACCGTAGGGGTCCCGGCCCCACGGCGCCTCCGGGTCGTTCGGGTTGTAGCCCTGCGGACCGCCGACGTACGGCGCGGGCGGGTAGCCGCCGGGCTGCTGACCGTACGGGTCAGTGGGCTGACCGTACTGGGGCTGACCGTACTGGGGCTGGCCGTACTGGGGCTGGCCGTACTGGGGCTGACCGTACGGGGCAGCGGGTTGGCCGTACTGCTGCTGGGCGTTGGGGTCCGACGGCGGGCTGTACTGCGGCTGACTCGGCGCGTCCTGCGGCTTGTTCAAGTCCGGACCCGTACCGGGCGGGCCGTACTGCGGACCGCCGACTCCTGGGTTCTGCTGGTAGGGGTCGGTCACTCATGTCCTCCTCATTCGTGCGGGTACCCTTCTCGGCCCCCGATCTGCGTGAACCGCCGAATTACCGCTCCCGACGATCACGAGTCATTGTTACCGTGATCGACCGGGATTGTCGCGCCTGGGCATTCGGCACTCGCAGGGACTGTCGCGGTGCGTCTCCGGTTCGTTGCCGTAGACGGAAATCCTGGGCATCGACGGTAACGGGTCCGCGCGTGAGACGGGCGCATCGGCGCCCAGCTCACGCGCAGGTCACTTTTGGTCCGAACCCGCTTTGTCGGACTCCCGGCTTCGTCAATCAGTCTCGTCGGAACCGGTCCTGTCGGGTTCAACCGCGGCTGGCTTACCCGATTCGACGGTCTTGCCGGGCGCGGCAGCCTCGGCGTCGGCGGACGCATTCGCGCCGGACTCGTTGTCGGTCTGCGCGCTCGCCTGGGCATCGGATGTCCCCGAGCCGTCGTCGCCCCCGCTGTCGGCCGTGCCCGCACCGTCGTCTGCGGTGGCTGTGCCCGACGCCTTTTCCGACGCCGACGTAGCATCGGGTGCTGCCGCCTCCGCCGGGGTCGTCCCCGCGGCTCGCAGTGCGCGGATCTGCCATGGCCATGGGCGCGGGCTCGCACCGGGCTGCAACTGTGCGGCGGTCTCGCGTCCCTTCGTCGCGAATACGAAGTAGGCCACGGCGGCCAGGAACACCACGGCGGAGGTGAACGAGTTGATCCGGATGCCCGCGATCTTGGTCGCCTCGTCGTCGCGCATCAGCTCGACGAAGAACCGTCCGAAGCAGTAGCCCGCGACGTACAGCGCGAACAGGCGACCGTGCCCGATCCTGAAGCGCTTGTCCAGGAAAACCAGCAGCGCGACGACGAGCAGGTTCCAGATCAGCTCGTACAGGAAGGTGGGGTGCACGACCTTGTCGACCACACCCGTCGAGACGCCGTTCATCAGGTCGAGCTGTCCGTCGTCGCCGACCCGGCGGAAGATCTGCAGTCCCCACGGCACGTCGGTTTCGCGGCCGTACAACTCCTGGTTGAAGTAGTTGCCGAGCCGGCCGATCGCCTGGGCGAGCAGGATCGGTGGAGCGACCGCGTCACCCAACGCGGGCAACGGGATTCGGTACACCCGACAGCCGATCCACGCGCCGACACCGCCGAGCAGCACCGCACCCCAGATGCCGAGTCCGCCCTGATAGATCTTCAGCGCGTCGACCGGATGCCCGCTCGAGCCGAAGTACTTCTGCCAGTCGGTGGCCACGTGGTAGAGCCTGCCGCCGACCAGACCGAACGGCACCGCGAACATGGCGACATCCAGAATTGCGCCAGGCTGCCCGCCGCGTTCGCGCCAGCGCCGCTCTCCCCACCAGATCGCGACGATGATGCCGAGGATGATGCACAGGGCATAGGCCCGCAGCGGGAACGGCCCGATATGCCACACACCCTGCGAGGGGCTGGGAATGTAGGCCAGCACGGCGCCGCTGACGCCGCCGTCGGCCAGGACACTGTCTGCCAGGACTCGTAAGGTCACGGGGCCACCGTAGCGGAGATCCGCACTCGCGCCGCCACCACCGCACCACCCCTGCCGCGGCGAGGCTCAGCGCCGCGGCACCGAGCGCGGTGCGGACGGCCGACTGACCGCGGGATGCGACGGCGACCATCGGTGCGATTGACGAATACGGCGCGGCTCGCCGCCGGGCCTGCCATGCGGAGGGTCGAGGCGCAATCGGTCCTACGACGGCGGAGGCGGCGCGGCTGACCGCCTTGCGCCGGGTGTGCTACGACGCGACAGTCGCCGAGCGCACACCTTCGGCAAGCTCGGCCGTGAGAGCGCGAACCGCGTCCAGCCCCTCGCCCGCGGCGCTCACCAGCGCCGAGCCGACGATGACTCCGTCCGCGTACGAGGCGATTTCGGCGGCTTGGGCCCCCGAGCGCACGCCGAGGCCGACACCGATCGGGATGTCGGAGTTGGCACGGATACGCGCGCACAGCGCGGGCGCTGCCGAGGACACCACGTCCCGAGCTCCGGTGACACCCATTGTCGAGGCCGCATACACGAAGCCGCGGCTGGCCTCGAGCGTCTTCACCAGCCGCTCCTCTGTGGACGATGGCGCGACCAGGAAGATGCGGTCCAGGTTGTGCGTAGCCGAGGCGACGAACCAGTCGTCGGCCTCCTCCGGGATCAGGTTCGGGGTGATGATGCCCGAACCACCCGCGGCGGCCAGATCGCGCGCGAAGCGGTCGACGCCGTACTGGAGCACCGGATTCCAGTAGCTCATCACCACGGCCTTGCCTCCCGCGCTGGTGACCGCCTCGACCACAGAGAACGCGTCGCGGACCCGGACGCCACCGCGCAGCGCCTGCTCGGCGGCGGCCTGAATGGTCGGGCCGTCCATCACGGGATCGGAGTAGGCGACACCGACTTCGATGATGTCGCACCCGGATTCGACCATCGCGCGGACGACCTCGATCGAACCGGCCAGGTCGGGGAAGCCCGCGGGCAGATAGCCGATCAGCGCGGCGCGGGCGTCGGCGCGGCAGGCCGCGAAGGTGTTGGCGAGGCGGGACTGCTGGCTCACTGGTGCGTTTCCTTCGGCTCGGTCTCGTCGTCGAACAGCCGGAACCAACGCGCCGCCGTGTCCATGTCCTTGTCACCCCGGCCGGAAAGGTTCACCAGGATGATCGCGCCAGGGCCGAGCTCCTTGCCCAGTTGCAGCGCGCCCGCTACCGCATGTGCGGACTCGATCGCCGGGATGATGCCCTCGGCGCGGCTGAGTAGCAGTAGCGCGTCCATCGCCTCGGTGTCGGTGACCGGCCGGTACTCGGCACGCCCGATATCTTTGAGGTAGGCGTGCTCGGGGCCGACGCCCGGGTAGTCCAAGCCCGCCGAGATCGAGTGCGACTCGATGGTCTGGCCGTCCTCGTCCTGCAGCAGGTAGGAGTAGGCGCCCTGGAAGGCACCCGGCGTTCCGCCGGTAAATGTGGCCGCGTGGCGTCCGGTTTCGACGCCGTCACCGGCAGCCTCGTAGCCGATCAGACGGACCTCGGCGTCGTCGAGGAAGGCGTGGAAGATGCCGATGGCGTTGGAGCCGCCGCCGACGCAGGCAGCGACCGCGTCGGGCAGCCTGCCGGTCGACGCCAGCACCTGGGCGCGGGCCTCCAAGCCGACGACGCGCTGGAAATCGCGCACCAGCATCGGGAACGGGTGCGGGCCCGCCGCGGTGCCGAAGCAGTAATAGGTGTTCTCGGCGTTGGTCACCCAGTCGCGTAGCGCCTCGTTGATGGCATCCTTCAGGGTCTGCGAGCCGGAGCGCACCGAAACCACTTCGGCGCCGAGCAGCCGCATGCGGGCCACGTTCAGCGCCTGGCGCGCGGTGTCGACGGCGCCCATGTAGACCACGCAGTCCAGGCCTAGCAGCGCACACGCGGTCGCGGTAGCGACACCGTGCTGGCCCGCCCCGGTCTCGGCGATCACCCGCGCCTTGCCCATCCGCTTGGCGAGCAACGCCTGGCCGAGCACGTTGTTGATCTTGTGCGAACCGGTGTGGTTCAGGTCCTCGCGCTTGAGCAGGATGCGCGCGCCACCCGCGTGCTCGGCAAGACGCTTGCACTCGAACACCGGCGAGGGACGACCGGTGTAGTCGCGCTGCAGCCGATCGAGTTCGTTGAGGAAGGACTCGTCGATGCGGGACTTCTCGTACTCGACGGTGACCTCCTCGATCACCGCCATCAGTGCCTCGGGGACGTGCCGTCCGCCGTAGACGCCGAAGTGCCCGCCCGAGTCCGGCTCGTGGCCGCTGCGCTGGGCGACGCCGTCGCTCGCCTGAGGTAGGGCCCCCACTCCTGTCACCGGCCCCGCCGCGCGGGCTTGGGGCAGGACGGATGGGTACCCGCGGTCACCAGCTCGGACACGGCGGCACGGGGATCGCCGCTGGTCACCAGGCCCTCGCCGACGAGAACGGCGTCCGCGCCCGCGCCCGCGTACGCCAGCAGGTCAGCGGTGCCGCGGATGCCGGACTCGGCGATCCGGATGACCTCGGTGGGCAGGCCGGGCGCGATCCGCGCGAACACATCGCGGTCGACCTCGAGCGTCTTGAGGTCGCGGGCGTTCACGCCGATCACGGAGGCGCCCGCCTCGAGCGCGCGATCGGCCTCCTCCTCGGTGTGCACTTCGACCAGTGCGGTCATGCCCAGCGATTCGGTGCGGTCGATCAGCGAGGACAGCACGTCCTGCTCCAGCGCCGCGACGATCAGCAGGATGACGTCCGCGCCGTGCGCGCGGGCCTCGTGGATCTGGTACGGGCCGACGACGAAGTCCTTGCGCAGGATCGGGATGTTCACCGTGGCACGGACCGCGTCCAAATCGTCCAGTGACCCATTGAAGCGGCGGCCCTCGGTGAGCACGCTGATGATCCGGGCGCCGCCGTCCTCGTAGGCTTTCGCCAGGCTCGCCGGGTCCGGGATGTCCGCGAGTTCGCCCTTGGACGGACTGGCCCGCTTGACCTCGGCGATAACGCCGATGCCGTCTTCGAGGAGCGCGGCGCGGGCGTCCAACGGCGCGGGCGCCGCGGCGGCCTTGGCCTTGACCGCCTGGAAGTCGAGAAGGGTTTCCCGAGCGGCCACATCCGCGCGGACCCCGTCGAGAATCGAGTCGAGTACCGTCATCTGGCTCGAATCCTTTCTGGGGAGACGGACTTGCTACCTGAGAATCCCCCCAGGCGCTGTCTCACCGATGCTGACAAAGAATAAATGGAAGGACCCGCCGCCTTTGCGCCGGGGTTTGTCTTGAACCACGTGGAAGGGCCTGGCACAAGGTAAGACCCGTCACAGGCGCCCTGCGCGAACAGCTCAGCGTTCATGTCTGCCCGCTTTGCCGGGGTCCGGATCGTCCGGCGGCGCCGACTCCTCGGTCGGGTCGGTGCCCGCGTCCAGCGCGTCCCACAGCACGCGCTCCGACAGTTGAGGCGGCGGCTCGGCGTCCGAAGTCGCCGTACGCCGATGGGTGACCTCTGCCGTGGCGGCGGCGCGCCGGAAGACCGGGTTGTCGTACTTGCCGGACAGGCGCCCCGTCTCGGCGGGCATGCGGGTCAACAGCGCGCCCGCCGCGAACGCGGCGATCGCGCCGAGCAACGCGAGCACGGCCGGGAGCGCCGACGCCGTCGCCTCGCCGACCTGCGCGCGGGCCGGCAGTTCGGCCAGTTTCGCGGCCCGTTCGGCGATCTTGCCGGAGTTGGTCAGCAGCGCGAACGCCGGCACCGCGGCCACCGCGGCGACCAGCGCGATGAGCACGCCGACCACGCGGCGCAGCCAGCCCCTCGTGGCCAGCACGGCCGCGATCGAGGCGAGCAGCACCAAAGCCAGCGGCGTCAGCGCGCCGAACCACACGCCGCCGTTGAGCTGGTCGATGCGCGGCTGGGTGAGGCCGTCGGAGGAGGTGACCGTCACCCAGGTCATCCGGGAAGAGCCCCAGAGCGCGGCGGCGGCCAGGGCGAGCAACGCGACGGGGCCGACCGGGTACCTGCGGTGGGACCCGGTGTCGGCGCTGGTGGCCGACCCGGAATCGTGCGGAGGCGGGACGGATGCCCGCCCGGCTTCAGCGTCCGCCTCGGTCGCTTGCTCCCGGGCGGTACCCCGTTCGCCATCGGGGTCGGCCGTCATCGGGCTCCGCCGTCCGCGGCACCCGGTGCCGCGCCGTAGGCCCGGACCGTCTCGGCCGCCGCGATCGCCTTCAACACCGCCATCGCCTTGTTGCGCGATTCGACGTCTTCGTAGTCCGGGTCCGAGTCCGCGACCACGCCCGCGCCGGCCTGGACGTAGGCCGTGCCGTCCTTCAGCAGCGCCGTGCGGATGGCGATCGCGGTGTCCGCGTCACCGGCGAAGTCCAAGTAGCCGACGACGCCGCCGTAGATGCCGCGGCGGGTCGGCTCCAGCTCCTCGATCAGCTCCATCGCCCGCACCTTGGGCGCACCGGAGAGCGTGCCCGCCGGGAAGCAGGCCCGCACCGCGTCCAGCGCGATCCGGCCGGACGCCAGCTGACCCGACACCGTCGAGACCAGGTGCATGACGTGGCTGTAGCGCTCGATGTGCCGGTACTCGGTGACCCGCACGGTGCCCGGCTCGCACACCCGACCCAGATCGTTGCGGCCGAGATCGACGAGCATGAGGTGCTCGGCGTTCTCCTTCTCGTCGGCGAGCAGCCCCTTCTCCAGCAGCAGGTCCTCCTCCTCGCTGACGCCGCGCCAGCGGGTACCCGCGATCGGATGGGTCGTCGCGACACCGTCCTTCACCGTCACCAGCGATTCCGGGCTGGACCCGACGATGGAGAACGCGGTGCCGCCCTCGCCGTCCGGGATGTGCAGCAGGTACATGTACGGGCTCGGGTTCGAGGCGCGCAGCATCCGGTACAGGTCCAGCGGCGCGCCGTCGTAGTCCATTTCGAAGCGCTGCGACAGCACCACCTGGAACGCCTCGCCCGCCTCGATCTCCTTGACCAGGCGACGCACGCCTGCTCCGAACTCCTCGGTGGTGCGCCTGCGCCGGTACCGCGGTTCGGGCTGGTCGAACACCGAGACGGTGGAATCGGCCGGCGCACCGAGCGCCGCGGTCATCCGGTCCAGCCTCGCCACCGCGTCGTCGTAGGCGGCATCGACCCGCTCGGCGGTGGCGTTCCAGTTGACCGCGTTGGCGATCAGCGTGATCGCGCCCTCGTGGTGGTCGAACGCGGCCAGATCGGTGGCCAGCAGCAGCACCATCTCCGGCAGTCGCAGGTCGTCGAGTGTCAGGTTCGGCAGGCGCTCCATCCTGCGCACCGCGTCGTAGCCGAGGTAGCCGACCATGCCGCTGGTCAGCGGAGGGAGGCCGGGCAGCCGCTCGGTCCGCAGCAGCTCGAGGGTCTCGCGCAACGCGACCAGCGGATCGCCGCCGGAGGGCGCGTCGGCCGGGATATGGCCCAGCCAGGCGGCCTCGCCGTCGACGACGGTCAGCGCCGACGGGCTTCCCGCGCCGATGAACGACCAGCGCGACCAGGACCGTCCGTTCTCCGCGGACTCGAACAGGAAGGTGCCCGCCCGGTCGCCGGCCAGCTTGCGGTAGGTCGACAGCGGAGTTTCGGAGTCCGCCAGCACCTTTCGGGTCACCGGGACCACTCGGTGCTCCGCGGCCAGCTGATGGAATTGTTCGCGGGTCGTGGTGGTGGGAGTGGACGCGCCTGGCATGTGCTCATCATCCCAGGTGGGGCTGACACGTCGGTCGGCGGTGTCGGTGATTACGACAGAACGGGTCGCCGAGCCCGACAATTCGGACAGCCGACCGTCCGGTTCCTACGTGGATGCAGGACCTGTGGCGGCCGTCACTACACTCGCTGCGTTCGACGTCGCATGCGGTATCCACCTCGAGAGGAAACAACTGATGTACCCCTCGCAACCGGTAGCGCCCATCCCGGGCCACGGTGCCCCGCCTCGCCACGCTCCACGGATGGCAGGCACGAGTCAGATGGGCCACCAGCAGACCACCGGTTCGATCAACGCTCTCGCGTCTTTCGTCACCTATGTCAAAGCGCTGGAGTCCTTGGACAAGAACCACTTTCCGGACGAGTACGCCACGCACAGCGATCGCATCAAGGAACTGAAGCCTTTCCTGCGCGCGCACGGCATCCTCGACGTCATGGCGATCAAGAATCCCGAGGTGGCCGCGCTCATCGGCGCGTAGCCGCAGCGCGGCGTACGCGCCGCGCACCCCCCGGCTCGTGCCCGGCCACCGTCGCAGGCGATCGCATCGCATCGGCTCGTCGGCGGGCACGAGCACCAGGACCCCCCGTGCGGGCACGGCACCGGTGACCGAATGCCGAATCGGCCGAGCACCCGGTAGTGTTCTCAATCATGCAGCAAGGACAGCTCGCTCCGCACTTCGAGCTTCCCGATCAGTCCGGCACCCCCCGCTCGCTCGACGCGTTGCTGGCGGAGGGCCCGCTGGTTCTCTTCTTCTATCCCGCGGCAAACACCCCGGTCTGCACGGCCGAGGCCTGTCACTTCCGTGACCTGGCCGCCGAATTCGCTGCCGTCGGCGCGACCTGCGTCGGTATCAGCACCGACAGCGTGCAGACCCAGGCCGGGTTCGCCGACAAACAGCGCCTCGGCTATCCGCTGCTCTCCGACTCCGACGGCGCGGTCGCGGCGCGGTTCGGCGTCAAACGCGGACTACTCGGCAAGCTGGCGCCGGTGAAGCGGCAGACGTTCGTCATCGACACCGATCGCACGATCAGCAAGATCATCACCGGCGAGCTGCGCGCCGCCGTGCACGCCGACGAGGCCTTGAAGTTCCTGAGCGCCAGGTAGACGGAGCGACGCGCCGCGTCCCCGGAGCCCGGTCCGCACCGCCGGTCCGGCTTACGCTGGATTCATGACGTCGACCGAGGTTCAGCCGGGCGGGCAGAAATCCGTGTGGGCCACGTGGCGCGCGCGGATCATCGGTGGACTCGCGATCCTCGCGGCCCTCGTCATCGCCTACTTCATCTTGGCCGCGTTCATCCCGCGCTGGTGGGCGCAGCGCCTCGCGGATTTGGTGGGAGGCAGCTTCGCCAAAGGCATCGGCTGGGGTCTGGTCTACGGCGGATTGGGTACCGCCGTGCCGCTTTTCCTGTTGCTGTCCGCCGTGCTGGTCTGGCGCCGCAGGGCAGGCAGATTCCTCGCGGGCGCGGCCGTGGTCGTCTCGATCCTGGCCGCGATCCCCAACCTCATGACCCTGACCATCGTGCTGGGTGGCAGCAACGCCGCCCATGCGGGCGAACGGATTCTGGACGTCGACGCGCCCGCGTTCCGCGGCGGCTCGCTCGTCGGTGCGATCGTGGCAGTGCTGGTTTCCTCGCCGTGGTCGGCCTGGTCCTGTTGCGCAAGTGGCGACGCGGGCACCCGAAAGAATCGACCGGGCAGCCCACTGCACCGGCCCCCACAGCGCGCCCCAGCTAGACGCACCTCGAGGGCTCGGACGCATGTCATGCACCCATCTTTATGACGGCCGAGCGAAGTCGTGGCAAACTCGATATCACGGGTGACCGTGAACACGTTTATCAATAATCACTAGCTGACCACCGAAACCACGTCACTTGGCTTGAAAGAAGGCACACAGTGACGAAGTGGCTCGACCCCGTCGAACAACGAGCTTGGCGCGCGACCGTGGCGCTGATGACCCGTCTACCAGGTGCTTTGGACACCCAGCTGCAGCGCGAATCCGGCCTGACGCATTTCGAGTACTGGGTGCTTACCCTGCTGTCCGAGGAACCAGGGCACCAGCTGCAAATGAGTGAGCTTGCCCAGAAGGCAAATGCATCGCTATCACGGCTGTCCCATGTGGTGTCGAAGCTGGAGCGCATGGGCTGGGCGCAGCGGTCGGCGACCGCCGGTCGGCGCGGCGTGCACGCCGTGCTGACCGACGACGGATATCTGAAGGTCGTCGAGGCCGCACCGGGATATCTGGACGCGGTGCGGCACATGGTGTTCGACGGCCTGGACGCCGATCAGACGGCCCAGCTCGCCGAACTCGGCGAGCGGCTGGCCGAGCACCTGGCCGACGCACTGAACCAGCCCGGCGGGCTCACCTCTTCCGGTGCGGACGACCACTGGCCGTCCGGCTCCTAGCAGGCGCGTTCAGGACCGGGCAGCCAGCAGCACATCCGAGTCGAAGCACGTGTGCGTGCCGGTGTGGCAGGCGGCGCCTTCCTGATCGACGACGAGCAGGATCGTGTCGCCGTCGCAGTCGAGCCGCACTTCGTGCACGTACTGGGTGTGGCCGGAGGTCTCCCCCTTGACCCAGTACTGTTGCCGCGAGCGCGAATAGTACGTCGCCTTGCGGGTTTCCAGCGTCCGCGCCAGGGCCTCCTCGTCCATCCACGCGACCATCAGCACGTCACCGGTGGCACGCTCCTGCGCGACGGCGGACACCAGCCCGGCGTCGTTGCGCTTGAGACGGGCGGCGATGGCGGGATCGAGACTCATAGCTCGGTTATAACAGGCACGCCGTGCGGTTGACGCCGGAGGTTCTCGTTCAGCTCGCGCGGGACCACCGCAGCTCGCTATCGGATGACGATTTTCTGCGCCCGCATCGAGTCCTTGACCTGGCCGATGGTCAGGTCGCCGAAGTGGAAGACGCTGGCCGCCAATACCGCGTCGGCGCCCGCGTGGACAGCCGGGGCGAAGTGTTCGACCGCGCCCGCTCCCCCGCTGGCGATCACCGGCACCGTCACCGCCGCCCGCACCGCGCGGATCATCGGCAGATCGAAACCGGCCTTGGTTCCGTCGGCGTCCATCGAGTTGAGCAGGATCTCGCCGACACCTAGTTCGGCGCCGCGCACCGCCCATTCGACCGCGTCGATACCGGTGCCGCGCTTGCCGCCGTGCGTCGTCACCTCCCAGCCGGAAGGGGTGCCGGGCTGGCCGTCCGGCACGGTCCGCGCGTCCACCGATAGCACGATGCACTGCGAGCCGAACCGCTCGGACATCTCGCGCAACACCTCGGGGCGCGCGATCGCGGCGGTGTTCACCGAGACCTTGTCGGCGCCTGCGCGCAGCAGCCGGTCCACGTCGTCGACGGTGCGCACGCCGCCGCCGACGGTGAGCGGGATGAAGATCTGCTCGGCGGTGCGGGTCACCACGTCGATCATGGTGCCGCGGTCGCCGGCGGAGGCGGTGACGTCGAGGAAGGTCAGCTCGTCGGCACCTTGCGCGTCGTAGAGGGCGGCCAGCTCGACGGGATCGCCCGCGTCGCGCAGGTTTTCGAACTTCACGCCCTTGACCACCCGGCCGGCGTCGACGTCCAAGCACGGAATCACGCGTACTGCCAACGTCATTGCCTCACTCCTCTTCCGCGGTCGCAGGGTCGGCGACCGTGCAGATCATGTCGAGCAGTTCTTCGTGCACTCCGGGCGCGGCCGCGAGCACCGAGCCGGAGGCGATCGTCCACGGCGCGCCTGCCAGGTCGGTGACCACGCCGCCCGCCGCGCGCACCAACGCGACACCTGCCGCGTTGTCCCACGGATGGTGCCCGAAGACGATCGCGCCGCCGAGCACGCCGGAGGCGGTGAACGCCAGATCGATACCGGTGGAGCCGTGCATCCGAACCCTGGAGGACAACCTGCTCAGCGGGCCGAGTAGATCGAAGCGGAACTGCCCCGGGATGCGGCCGCGCGAATCCACGTTGAAGGCGCCGAAACCGATCATCGCCTCGGCCAGCTTGCCTCGAGGCAGCGGCGGCAGCGCATGGTCGTCCAGCAGCACCGGTCCACCGGCTGCGGCGGCGTAGCGGCGGCCGAGCAGCGGCAGCCAGGTCAGGCCGAGCACCGGTTCGCCGTCGCGCACCAGCGCGAGCAGCATGCCCGAGAGCGGATGCCCCGACGAGTAGTTGAACGTGCCGTCGATCGGGTCGAGCACCCAGGTGGCACCCGAGATGAGCTGGGGTCCGCCGAATTCCTCGCCGTGCACCTCGATTCCGGTGCGCCGCTCCAGCTCGGCGGAGATGGTGCGCTCCAACTCCAGGTCGAGTTCGGTGGCGAAGTCGTTGCGGCCCTTGGTGACCGCGCTCGGCGCGCCGATTCCTTGGACGAACCGTGGGCTCACCGAATCCAGGATCTCGCTCGCCACGGCGAGCAGGGTAGTCAGCTCGCTGCTCATCTCACCGCGGCCAGCGCCTCGGGCAGGGTGAACCGGCCCGCGTAGAGCGCCTTGCCGACGATCGAGCCCTCGACGCCTTCCGGCACCAGCTCGGCGATCGCGACCAGGTCTTCGATGGTGGAGACGCCACCGGAAGCGATCACCGGCGCATCGGTCGCCGCACAGACCTCGCGCAGCAGGTCGAGGTTGGGGCCGGTGAGCGTGCCGTCCTTGGTCACATCGGTTACCACATAGCGCGAGCAGCCGTCGCGCTCGAGGCGCTCGAGTACCTCCCACAGGTCGCCGCCGTCGCTGACCCAACCGCGGCCGCGCAGCCGATGCTCGCCGTCGACGATGCGCACGTCCAAGCCCACGGCGATCCGATCGCCGTGACGTGCGATCGCCTTCGCGCACCAGACCGGGTCCTCCAATGCGGCGGTGCCGAGGTTCACCCGGGCGCAGCCGGTGGCCAGCGCCGCCTCCAGGGTCTCGTCGTCGCGGATGCCGCCGGACAGTTCCACCTTGACGTCGAGTTCGCCGACGACGCCCGCCAGCAGTTCCCGATTCGAGCCGCGACCGAAGGCCGCGTCCAGATCGACCAGATGCACCCATTCCGCGCCGGCTTCCTGCCACGCCAGGGCCGCATCGCGAGGCGAGCCGTAGCTGGTTTCGCTACCGGCCTCCCCCTGCACGAGGCGCACAGCCTCTCCATTGGCGACATCGACAGCGGGCAGCAGCACAAGACTCACGAGTGCAGCCTAGTGGTTGACCGCCCACGCTCGAGCCCCGGGCCTGCACGGATGGGACCTCGATCACCGGCGCGGGGGTCGGCCGCTGTGCGCGTCCAGGATGCGGGTCAGCAGCGTGACCAGCGTGCGACGGTCCGCGGCGGATAACCCGGCCAGCAACTCGTCCTGGGCGCCCGCCAGGCGCTGGTCGAGATCGTCCAGGTGCCGCGCGCCTGCGGCGGTGAGGGTGACGATGTTGCGGCGGCGATCGGCGGGATCGGGGCTTCGCGCGACGAAACCGCGCTCGGCGAGATCGCTCACCGCCGCGACGACGTCGCTGCGGTCGATGCGGGTGCGCCGGCCCAGCTCGGCCTGGCTGGCCGCACCGAACTCGCCCAACGCCGCGAGCAGCGCGTAGTGGTGGCGACGGGAGCCGGTGGCCTCCAGCGCACGCTCGGTCGCCCGATTCGCCACGAGCGCGACCTGGTTGACCAACCGGGTCGGCAGAACCCGCAGCCTGCTGGGGGCGTCTTCATGCGCGATCTCCATGCGGCCCAATCTACCCACTTGTTGGTGTCGCCCACAATCTGATACGTTGGCGTTACCAACGTTGGAGCAGCCAACGTTAAGCTCGAAAGGCCCTATCGATGAACAAGATTCGCCTGGCCCTTCTCTTACTGCCCCTCCCGCTGGCCGCCCTCGCCGGCGCCTGCGCCTCCCCGGCCGCCGCGAACGACTCGGCACACGAGCTGCGCGACGTGCTGGACCGCCACCAGATCACCGCCTTGGTCGACCGGCTCGGCCGCGCACTGGACGAGGGCCGCTTCGCCGACCTGCGCGCGATCTACACCTCCGAGGCCACCGCGAAGACCCCCGGCGGCACGGCCGATGGCCGCGATGCGCTGATCGCCCAGGCGAGCCGGAACCACACCGACGACAAGCGGATTCAGCATTTCATCAGCAACGTGATCATCGATCTTCGCGGCGACACCGCGGACGTCCGGGCCAATCTCATCGCCACTTTCGCGCCGGCGGCGACGAGCGGGTCGATTCCACAGCCGCAGTACACCCTCGGCGAGATCTACCGCTTCGACGCGGTCCGCACCGCGGAGGGCTGGCGGCTGTCCCGGGTCGAGACCACCCCGATCTGGTCCACCGGCACCCGTCCGTGATCAACGCGCGGCGAGCGCGCGGATGCGGCAGCAGGCCAGGGCGGCGAGCCAGGTAGGACCGCGCGGACGGCCGGTGCGGTTGGTCACGAGATCGCCGACGGCCGGTATCGTTTCCGCGCGGCGATCACCCCCGGTCGCCGCTTCCACCTCGCACTGAGGAACTGAATGTCACGAACGACACTCGCTGCCGCACTGCTACTTTCGGCAGCCACCTGCTCCGCGGCACTCGCAGCCGCGCCCCTCGCGGCCGCGGCACCCCCCGAGGACGCACGCTTGGCCGGATGCGAATTCGGCACCGCGGCAACGACATACGACTATGCGCGGTTCGGCGACCACACCCGCAGAGTACTCGAGCTGAGCACCGGCGACTTCCGTGCCGAGTTCGAGAACTTCCGGCACAACATCCAGTCCGGCGCGGAGGCCGCGCACACGCGGGCGCAGGCCGACTCGGCCGACTGCCGCGTCGTCTCCGGCGACGACAACCGGGCCGAAGTGGCCGTGGACGTGGTGCGAACGGTGACGAGCGACGAAACCGACGGCATGCCACAAACCGGCCGCGTGTCGATGACCGTCACGGTGGACCACGTGGACGGACGCTGGCTGGTCAGCAAGGTCCAGTCGAACTGAGCCGGTGGGCGATCCCGCGCGCCCGGCGCGCGGGATCGTCTACAGCGACCGCACCCAGTTCGCCAGCAGGTGAGCGCCCGCGTCGCCGGATTTCTCCGGGTGGAACTGGGTCGCCGACAACGCACCGTTCTCCACCGCGGCCAGGAATGGCACACCGTGCTCGGACCAGGTCAGCTTGGGCGAGGCGAAGTGCTCGCTGGGCGGCAGATCCCAGGCCTGCGCGGCATAGGAGTGCACGAAATAGAAGCGGGTGTCGGAATCCAGGCCCGCGAACAGGACGCTGTCGGTCGGGGCGGATACGGTGTTCCAGCCCATGTGCGGCAACACCGGCGCGGACAGCCGTTCGACGGTACCCGGCCATTCGGCGCAGCCGTCGGTTTCCACGCCGAACTCGACCCCGCGTTCGAAGAGGATCTGCATGCCGACGCAGATGCCGAGGACGGGGCGTCCACCGGCCAGTCGCTGGCCGATCATGCGCTCGCCCCGCACTTCCCGCAACCCCGCCATGCACGCGGCGAAGGCGCCGACACCGGGGACGACCAGACCGTCGGCGGCCAGCGCGAGTTGCGGGTCGGCGGTCACCTCGACTCGCGCGCCCACCCGGGCCAGCGCCCGTTCGGCAGAGTGCAGGTTGCCGGAGCCGTAGTCGAGCAGCGCGACGGATTTCGTGGTCATCGCCGCGCCGCGCTGACGCTCGGCTCCGACATGACCACGGTGCCGGCTGTGTCGATGATTCGCTCGCTCACAGCGTTCCCTTCGTCGACGGTACACCGCTGACCCGCGGGTCCAGTTCCACCGCGGCGCGCAATGCCCGTGCCACCGCCTTGAACTCGGCCTCGGTGACATGGTGCTGGTCGCGGCCGTAGAGCACGCGCACATGCAGGGCGATGCGCGCGTTCAGCGCGATCGACTCGAAGACGTGCCGGTTCAGCACGGTGGAATACGGCGCTCCGGGGCCCGACCCCGGAATCACGGCGTGCAGCAGGTGTTCCGGCTCGCCGGTGTGCACACAGTAGGGACGGCCGGACACATCGACCGCAGCGTGTGCCAGTGTCTCGTCCATCGGGATGTAGGCGTCGCCGAACCGGCGGATACCCGCCTTGTCGCCCAGCGCTTTTCCCAGCGCCTGCCCGAACACGATCGCGGTGTCCTCCACCGTGTGGTGCGCCTCGATCTCGATGTCGCCCTCGGCGCGCACGGTCAGGTCGAAGGCGGCGTGCGCGCCGAGCGCCGTCAGCATGTGGTCGTAGAACGGGACTCCGGTGGCGATCTCGGTCCTGCCGGTGCCGTCCACATCCAGCTCGACGACGATGCTGGATTCCTTGGTAACCCGCTCCACCCGTGCGGTCCTACTCATGTTCATTTCCAATCGGGTTGTCGCCGATGGTTTCCCGGCGCTGGTTCATCGTGGCGTGAGGTCGGTGCCGACCAACGTGCCGCTGATCTTCAGCAGTTCGTCGTTCTCTGCGGCGAGGCCGATGGTTGTCCTCAGGTAGCCGGGAATGCCGACGTCGCGGATCAGCACACCGTGGTCCAGATACCGCTGCCACGTGCGCGCGGCGTCGGCGAAGCGGCCGAACAACAAGAAGTTGGCGTCGCTGGGGATCACGTCGAATCCCATGTTCCGCAATGCCGCCGCGACCCGGTCGCGCTGCGCGGCCAGTTCGGCGACGCTTCCGAGGGTCTCCTCGGCGTGCCGCAGCGCCGCGCGCGCGGCGGCCTGGGTGACCACGGACAGGTGGTAGGGCAGCCGCACCAGCAGCATCGCGTCGATTACCGCGGGCGCCGCGACCAGATAACCGAGGCGCCCGCCGGCGAACGCGAAAGCCTTGCTCATCGTCCTGGTCACCACGAGCTTGGCCGGGAACCGATCGATCAGCCCGATCGCGCTGGGCTGCGCGGAGAACTCGCCGTAGGCCTCGTCGACCACCACGATGCCCGGGGCGGCCGAGAGAATGCTGGCCAGGTCGTCCTGCGGAATGCTGTGCCCGGTGGGGTTGTTCGGGCTGGTCACGAACACCACGTCGGGGGCACGTTCGGCGATGTCGGCCAGCGCGCGGTCGATGTCCAGGGAGAAGTCGTCGTTACGCTTCGCCTCGACCCACTCGGTATCGATGCCCTCGGCGATGATCGGGTGCATCGAGTACGAGGGCACGAAACCCAGTGCGCTGCGGCCCGGTCCGCCGAACGCCTGCAGCAGTTGCTGCAGGATCTCGTTGGAGCCGTTGGCCGCCCAGACGTTACCGGTGTCCACCGCGACGCCGGTCTGCCTGGTCAGGTACTCGGCCAGGTCGGTGCGCAGAGCCACCGCGTCCCGGTCCGGGTAGCGGTGCAGATCGGCGGCGGCGGCCCGGATCGATTCGGCGACGTCGTCGATCAGCGCCCGGCTCGGCGGGTGTGGGTTCTCGTTCGTGTTGAGCTGCACCGGCACCGTCAATTGCGGTGCGCCATAGGGCTTCTTCCCGCGCAGATTCTCCCGCAGCGGCAGATCGGCCAGGCTCACGGTCGCGCCGGGCGCGTGCACCGGGTGGGTCACGACAGCGCCTCGAAACGTGCCTGCACGGCCTGGCCGTGCGCGGGCAGGTCCTCGGCATTCGCCAGCGCCACCACGTGGCCCGCGACGTCCTTCAACGCGGCCTCGGTGTACTCCACCACGTGGATGCCGCGCAGAAAGGTCTGCACGCTCAGGCCCGAGGAGTGCCGCGCGCAACCCGCCGTGGGCAGGACGTGGTTGGAGCCCGCGCAATAGTCGCCGAGGCTGACCGGCGCGTACGCACCGACGAACACCGCTCCGGCGCTGCGGACCCTGGCCGCGACCGCGGGCGCGTCGGCGGTCTGGATCTCCAGGTGCTCGGCGGCGTAGGCGTTCACCACGCGCAGGCCCTGCTCGATGTCGTCGACGAGGACAGTGCCGGACTGCCTGCCGCGCAACGCCTCGCTCACCCGGTGCGCGTGCTTGACCACGATCAGCTGCGCGGTCAGCGCCGCGTCCACCGCGTCGGCCAGCCGCGCGCTGTCGGTGACGAGCACGCTGGCGGCCAGCACGTCGTGCTCGGCTTGGCTGATCAGGTCGGCGGCGACGTGCACCGGATCGGCGGTCGCGTCGGCGAGGATCGCGATCTCGGTGGGGCCCGCCTCGGCATCGATACCGACGAGGCCACGACACAACCGCTTGGCCGCGGTGACAAAGATGTTGCCGGGCCCGGTGATCAGGTCGACCGGCTCCAGCGCGGCGCCGTCGGTGTCGACACCGCCGTAGGACAGCAGCGCGACGCCCTGGGCTCCACCGACCGCCCACACCTCGTCGACGCCGAGAAGCTGCGCGGCGGCAAGGATGGTGGGGTGCGGCAGCCCGCCGAACTGAGCTTGCGGCGGCGAGGCCACCACCAGCGAGCCGACGCCCGCGGTCTGCGCGGGCACCACGTTCATCACGACGCTGGACGGATAGACGGCGTTGCCGCCGGGCACGTACAGACCGACCCGCTCGACAGGCACCCAACGCTCGGTGACGGTGCCGCCCGACACCACTTCGGTGGTCTTGTCGCGGCGCCGCTGATCCGCGTGCACCTTGCGTGCCCTCGCGATGGATTCCTCCAGCGCCGCGCGCACCGGCGGGTCCAGCCGATCCAGCGCGGCTTCCAGCTCGGCCGCGGGCACCCGTACCGTCGCCGGGATCACGCCGTCGAAGCGCTCGCCGAGCTCCAGCGCGGCCGACACTCCCCGATCCCGCACCGCCTCGACCATCGGCCGCACCTGATACAGCACCGAGTCCACGTCGACTCCCCCGCGCGGCAGCGCGGCGCGCAGCTCGGCAACGGAGGGAGTGCGACCGCGCAGATCGACGCGGGCGAGCTCGATGCGGGTTGTCATGTGGGTTCGATCCTTGTCTCCAGAAGATCCACAACAGGAAAGTTGCAGCTACCAGCCTAATGGTCCGGCGCCAGCCGTTATCGGTGTGGTCGGCGCGGCCGGCCGGTTTCGAAGCCGTGTTCCCAGGTCGGCCCGCCGGTGGGCGTCTCAGGGCGCCGCGAAGTGTGGTGGTGCTCTCTTCCGTGTGTCGTCGTGACGGCAATCCCCGCGCCGTCCGCCGTAGACCCCAGCACAACAACGGCATCGGAACACATCGGCAAACGAACGCGACAGCATCGAAAGGCGGCGATCGACGGGACGGCGACGGGATCGGGCGGGCCGCCACCGGACGGCCCGGTGGCCGCCGGCCGAACAGCCACGCGCCGCGACTAGCGGGTGTCGCTATCGATGAGCAGACGTCCCGCAGAGCTGATCACCCGCAGCGTCAAGCTCTTGGTCTGGCCTTCTATGGTGAGGGTGGCCAGTCGCATGTCGACCGACCCGTCGTCGTTGTTCGTCCTCTTGGCCGCCTCGATGGTGGCGAAGTTGTCGATGGTCCGCGAACCCCAGTACTGACGGAAACCCTGCTCGCTGCCGTACACCTTCTGCGCGGCCGGTGTCAGTAGTGACCAGGAAGCACTCGGGTCGCTGTAGAACTGCTCTATCAGGCCACCGGCTGCCCCGATATCGACCCGCTCCCCAGAGTTGGCTGTCCGACCGGGCTCGGTAGGAACGGTCGAGGACCGACCGGTATTCGGCGTAGCGCTCGCCGACAGCGAGCTCGCCTGCGTGTTCGGCGAATCGGAGCCGGAATCGCTGAACGCGCTGATCAGTAGCGCCGAGACGGCGGCAACCGCGCCGACCAGCGCACCGACCAGCACCGCGCGCCGCTTGCCGCCCGAACGCTGCGTGGAGATCGGACGCGGCTGGGCCATGGTGCGCGGATGGGCCGCGGTGTCCAGCTGCGCGGCGGGGCGCGGCGGCGCGGGTTGCGGCCGCTGATGCCGCTCGGTCGGCGTGTACGGCGCCGACGCCATCGCCGATGGGCGCAGCGCGCGGGTCCGCGATTCCGGCTCGCCCGCCCTCGGGCGCGCGAAAGCCTCACTGGCCGGGACGAATCCGGCGGCCACCGGCGCGGGACCGGAGTCGGCGAACGCGGCGAGCTGCTCGCGCGCCGCGCGCATCGTCGGACGTTCCGCGGGCTCGGGGCTGAGCAGGTCGAGGAGAAAATCCGTGGCGGGACCCGCGTTTCGCGGCTGGCTGACCTGACCGTTGGCGGCCGCGTACAGCACCGCGAGCGGATTGGCGCTCGCACCATAGGGCGGTTCGGCCTCCAGCGCGTGGAATAGCGTGGCGCCCAAGGCGAAAACGTCCGACGCGGGCGTCGGATCGGCGCCGCGGGCCATCTCCGGCGCGAGATAAGCGGCGGTGCCGCAGATCAGGCCGGTTTCGGTGAGCGTGACATCGCCCGTCGCGCGGGAGATCCCGAAGTCGGTGATCTTCACCGTGCCGTGGTCGTCGAGCAGGATATTGCCCGGCTTGACGTCGCGATGCACGATGCCCGCCTGGTGCGCGGCGATCAGCGCCGAGGCGACCTGCTCGCCGATCCGCGCGACCTGGGTCAGCGGCAGCGTGCCCTGCGCGGCAATCACCGCGGCGAGGCTCTTGGACTTCAAATACTCCATCACCAGGCAGGGGTCGCCCTCGTGCTCGGTGATATCGAACACGACGATCGCGTTCGGATGCTGGAAGCGGGCGGCGTTGCGCGCCTCCCGGATCGCGCGCTGGCGAACCACGTCTCGCTCTGCCTCGGGCAGGCTCGGCTGGATGTGGATCTGCTTGACGGCCACGGAGCGCTGAAGGCGTTCGTCGACGGCACGCCAAACTACGCCTGTGCCGCCGCTACCAATCCGCTCGACCAGGCGGTAGTGCTCCGCGATCAACTGACCGGTATCGATGGCGCCTACTCCGAACCTTCTCGAAATCGTGACATCCCGCATATTGATTAAGCACGCGGGTCGGGGACGAGTGTAGCCTGCGCCGGAACTTCGGCACGCCCCAGCCGGGGCATGTTCTCCGCCCAAAACGCCCCGAACGGACTAACGCGACGTCCGCAACATCCGGCCCGCTGCCGCTACCGCGGGACCCGAACTGCCCGCATCGCTGACGAACACGGCAAACGCCAAGTCACCGTCGATACCGACGAACCAGCCGTGCGCGTGCGTGTCGTCGATGTACTCCGCGGTTCCGGTCTTGCCGAGCAGACCGGGGATATCGCGCAACTGGGTCGCGGTACCGCCGGTGATCGTCTCGCGCATCATGGATTTCAGCTGGTCAGCGATGGTCGGCGGGAGTGCGGCCGGGCTCTGGTCCTGGGTTCCCCGCTGTCCTTCGACCAGCGCGGGCACGGGCACCGCACCGTGCGCGATGGACGCCGCGACCAGCGCCATCCCGAACGGAGACGCTGTCACCTGCCCTTGACCGATCGCGGATTCCACCCGAAGGGCGGATGTGTCGGCGGGCGGCACTTTCCCGGTGACGGTGGTAAGGCCTGGTGTGACGTAGTCGATACCCAGCCCGAGCTGTGTGGCTGCTTTCGTCAGCGCGTCGGCGGGAAGCCGCACTCCGAGCACGCCCATCGTGGTGTTGCAGGAGCGAGCGAACGCGGTGTGCAGCGGAACCTCGCCCAAGTCGAAATTATTGTCGTTGGGAATGCGACGACCTTCGATGTTCGCGGTGCCGGGGCAGGGCAGCACCGTGTCAGGAGTCACCGTGCCCGCCTGCAGCGCGGCGGAGACAGTCACTGTCTTGAACGTCGAACCCGGCGGGTACAGCCCGGTCAGCGCGATCGGCCCCTGGGTGTCGGCGGCGCCGTTCTGCGCCATCGCGACCACGTCGCCGGTGGACGGTTGCAGGGCGACGATCGCGGCGGGCTGGGTGATCGGCGCGAGCGCCGCCTCCGCCGCGCGCTGCAGGCCGACGTCGAGGGTGGTCGCGATGTCGGCGGTCGGCGTCGGATCGGTACCGGCGACGCGCTGGATGCCCTGCGGAGTCTGGGCCCGCACCGCCCACCCCGCATTCGCGTCGGCGGACTTCTGCCACAGCTCGGTGAGCCCGGACATGGTCGGCGCGGCGAGTGCCTTGTCGGTGGTCAGCAGTCGGGTCTGCGGTGCGAGGGTGACGCCGGGCACCGCGGCGAGCAGGTCCTGGATCGGGGCGATGTCGGAGTCGCGCAGCGTGATCACGGTGATCGGCTTACCTTGCGCCGCGGCCAGTTCCGATTGCAGCGACTGCGCGCTGATGCCGGGAGCGAGTGGGCCGAGCAGGACCGCCAGCGCCGCGACGTCGGCGCCGGGGGCGACGTTCACCAGCGTGACGACCTGCTCAGTCATCAACTCGCCCCCGGCGGAGTCGAGGATGCGGGACGGTGGTGGAGCGACCCGGCTGTAGCTCAACGGCCCCGCGGCCAGCCCGGGGGCGATGGTGGCGGGATCCCACTTCACCTTCCACCCCTCGTCGGTATCACTCGCGGCACCGTGGGTGGTGTAGGTCCACTCGGACTTGCCGTCCTTGCCCAGCTTCCAGGTCGCGGCCAGCGAGAAACCGCGCTCGTCGGCCGAGCGGACCTCGAAACGCACGTCCTTGCCGAGCCCGTCGTAGAGCTTGTCGAGAGTGTCGGCCGCGGTGACCGGATTGTCGGTGAGTGCGGCGGCCGCGGCGACGTCGTCGCGGTTCAGCGCGTCGGCGAACTGTCCGGCGACGGTGTCCGGCTGGTCCGGTCCGGACGAGCAGGCGGCGAGCACGAGCGCAGGTGCGGCGAACAGGACGAGGTACTTCCGGTAGGTACGCACGCCGACGACACTATCGGCCCGAGGCGACAGGCCGGGGCAGGTCGCACCGCCGGACCTTCAAGAGACGCACCACCGGCGCGTTATCGGACGCCAGATCCCGGGGCGGCGCGGTCGGGGCAAGGCACGCTGCGGTTCCGACAAGCAATGGCAGTTCGGAACCGTCAACCCACATGGACGCGACACCCCGGATTTCCGAGCGAAGCGACACCGAGCACTGACTGTTCGGGGCCCGGCTCGCGTCCGATCGGCCGACGCGTCCGCGACGAAGTCGCTAGCGGCGGCCGCTCGGACGCGAGCCCTCGAGGGCGCCCGGTCACGCAGCGCCGCAGGCGCTGCAAAACAAGCACAGCGCGGCGGCGTCGGCCTCGGTGAGGTCGATGTCGAATACCTCGGTGAGGATCTCGGGCAGATCGGCCGGGTCCAGTTCGCGCGCATCGCTCGTGCCGTCCGGGCGCTCGGTGGTCAGCGTGGTGCCGTCCAGCACGTGGTGCACGTCCGGGAGAAAACGCTGCACGTACGGCCGCATGGTGAATGGTGAACGCGGCGAGGTGGACACGAAGTGGTTGCCGACGGCGTAGTCGATGCGGTACTGCGGGTTCGAGGTGAAGGTGTAGCGGTCGATCCAGCCCTCCCTGCCGAACTGGTGCAGCACCCACTGGTCCGAGCCCAGCTCACCGATCGTGTGCTCCAACCGGAACTTCCACGCTCCCGCTGCGAATTCGCGGGTCCGCGTGGACAATTCGAATGGCTCGAGCGGGCCGGAACCGAACCCCACGTCGCACAGCCAGACCCGGTCGTCCGCTGCGGTCCTCACGCGCAGCAGGGCATGCGTAGCGGGACGAAGCCCACCGCCTGCGCCCATGCTCACCCGGCCGCTGAGGCCGGTGACGCCGAAACCGAGCCGTTCCAGCGCTGCCGCGAACAGCCCGACGTTCTCGTAGCAGTAGCCGCCGCGGCGGCGACGAAGCATCTTGTCCTGCAAGGTCGCCAGATCCAGCTCGATCGACCGGCCGAGAATGATCTCCAGGTTCTCGAACGGGATCGAGGTGGTGTGCGCACGCACCAGAGCGCGCAGCGCGGCGACGGTGGGAGCGCGCTCGCCGTCGAACCCGATTCGACCCAGGTAGGCGTCCAAGTCCAGATCGGCACCGTTCCAGTGGTATGCGGGGTCCGTCGGTTCGTTCATCGTGTCCTTCACTTCGTTGTCGGTATCCCCCGGACCAAACGTGCCGCGACGCGTTTGTGTTCCCCGCTCAGGCGGCGCATTTGGCGTCGGGCGGGGCAGGCGGGGCGGTCATCACGCCGCCTGCGACGTCCACTACGTAGTCGTGGTCCGAATCCCCGACCGGTTCGGTGCCGACCAGCAGGCGCTCGACGACGCAGCCGCCCTCGAAGAAGGCCGGGCCGATGCTGTGGTTGCCGGGGACCACCTGTCCGTTCAGGCCGCGGCCGGTGACGATGGTGTATGTCGAGGTCGGCTTGCCCGCCGCGAGCAGCCCGGCGCGCATCTCCAGGGTGGTGGCATACGGCACCACGTTGTCGCCGGTGCCGTGGACGAGGAAGGCGTGCCGCACGTCCATCCGGTTCGCCAGCAGCACCGGAGACCGTTCGGCGTAGGCCTGCGGGCAGGCCACGGGGGTGCACCCGCCCGCGTCCTTTTCGATCTGCGCGGGCAGAGCGGGGTCGACCGTCACCGCGCCCAGCCACATGGTGAAATCGTCCGCGGGACCGTAGTTGTCGACCCAATAGTCGAACAGTCCGCGCGGACCGTACGCCGCCGCGAGTCCGCTGGTGATGCCACCCTGGCTCCAGCCCCACAGTACGGTGCGCGCGATGGAACGATGCGCGTCCTTGTACCACCGGGTCGCGGCGACGATGTCGCGCCAACCCGCCCACAGGTTCCATTCTCCGGCGCGCCAGACGCCGGTGGTCGAGCGCAGGTCCATGGACAGGATCGGGGTTCCGGTCCGCCGGGAGATCGAGGTGAGGTAGTCGGCGAAGTCCGCGGACGACCCGTCGTGTCCGTGCACGGCGACCACGAGCCCCTGTGGCGCCAGGTCGCCCTCGGCGCACCGGTACGGCTCGTAGACTCGGCCGGTCGCGTCCTCACCGTCGACGTTGAGCGTGACCGGCTGCACGGCTACCCGGACAGCGCACTCCTGCTCCGCCGAAACAGCCGGTGCGGCAACACTTGTCGTCACGAACAGACTCGCGAGCACCCAGCACGCCGCGAGCACCGGATATCCGAGCCTCATGCTCGAATGATGTCATGGGTCGCGGGCGCTCCTGCAGCCCCGGCGGTCCGCCATACGTCCCGCCGCCACCGGCGCCGACATAACCCGCGATTGCACCCTGCCGCACCTACTACGCCGACGCTGTGGCGTCTTCCGCCGACGCAGCGGCGCCCCTGCCCAAGCGCACCGCGACGAGCAGCCCGCCGGCCGCCGCCGCGATGGCCACCACGACGCCGAACGCGAACACGCCGGTGGTCAATCCGAATGCGTCGCCGAGGAAACCGGCGACCAGCGGCAGCGCCGCCGCCGGGAGGTAACCACCGACGTTCTGGGCGGCGTTCGCCTCGGCCAGCCGGTCGCCCGGCACGCTCGCGCTGATCGCCGTCAGACCACCGAACTGGCCGAGCCCTTGGCCGAGTCCGGCAGAGACCGCGGGGACCGCGAACAGCGGGAGGGACGCCGACGAGAGCGACAGCACCAGCGTGAGCATGCTCAGCGCCGTCGAGGCGGCCCCGCCGACCAGGATGGTGCGTACCCGGAGCCGCCGCGTCGCGAACTGGATTCCGGTCGCACCGAGAAACATCGCGAATGCCACCGCACCCGCGAGCACCCGGTCGTCGGCGCCGAGCAGATGCGACAGCACCGACGGGCCGAGCGACAGGACGAACGATGTCGCCGTGATGCCGGGAGCGAACACCGCGACCCCGAGCAGCACCGCCGTCCGGCCACTTCGCACAACCGAGGGAACACGAACCCACGGCCCGCGACCACCCGCCCCTTTGGACAGATCCAACCGGGCCACGACCACGAAAGCCGACGCGAGCACAGCGATCTCGACCACGAAGACAGTAACCGTCGGTCCGGGCAACGCCTCCGACAGGATTCCGGCGAGCAGCGGCCCGAATCCGGCCCCGAGCACCATCGCCGAGGAGGCGGCCAGGGCTGCGAGCCGCTTACGTTCCGGCCCGCCGACATCGGTCACGGCCGCCATCCCCGCGGATACCGTCGCCCCCACGGCGATGCCGGTCAGCAGTCGCGCCAGCGCGAGCACGGCGACCGAGTTGGCGACCGAGAACAGCACGCAGGCCACGATCGCCGCCGCCACCGCGGGCAACAGCACCGGCTTGCGCCCGATCCGATCCGACACCACGCCCGCGACGAGCAGCGCACCGACCAATCCGACGATGTAGCAAGCGAATATCACGGTCAACGTCCCGGAGGAGAATCCGAGTGCCCGCTGCCACACGACATATAGCGGTGTCGGCGCGTTCGACAGAACGAACACCGCGAGCACCGGCCACGCCGCCAGCCACACCATGCCGCTGCCCGCCTGGTCCGAGTCCGAGAGCGTGCGTTTCACGGTCAGCGTCATACGTACCTCCGATAGTTCGATTATTCTCGTAATGATACGACAATAGTCGAACTTAACTCCTAGTACGATATGACTCGTACAAGGCGGCGAAGACTGAGGAGAACCGATGACATCGGCCACCGAAACGACCGACATCGCGGCCGCGCTCCCCGAGCCGGACCGTGCCGACCTCCGGCTCGACCACGTACTCGCCGCCCTCAGCGACCCGCTGCGGCTGGCCATGGTGCAGAAACTCCTCCTGGAGTCCCCCGACGCCGACCGCTCCTGCTCCTGGTTCGGCATCGACCGCCCGAAATCCACACTGACCCATCACTTCCGGGTACTACGCGAGGCGGGCGTCACCCGACAGCAGCGCTATGGACTCGAGCGCCGCAGCCGCGTGCGCATCGAGGATCTCGACGCTCGATTCCCCGGCCTGCTCGACCTGGTCCGCGCCTGGAAGCCCGCGCGCACTGATCCCACCGCCTGATACGGTCCCGCTGCTCAGTCGAGTCCGAATAGCGGGAGCTCGGGGTCCTGACCTCTTTTTGTGCAGTCAGCCATGGCCTTTGTACCTACGCGGGCCGTGACCCCGAGCGCTTCGGGCTTTGGGCCAGCGCGGCGAACGCTAGGATTCGCCTATGCGTTCGATTGATGCTGCCGAGCGACGCGCTCGGCTGGCCGTGCGGCACCGGTTGGCGACGACGGAACGGTCCAACCGGGTCGCCGAGATCGCCCGCTCGCTGGTGGCCCTGCACGCGACCGATCCGGCTACCGTGTTTCTCTCCGTCGCGGCCCGCGGGGGCGACCTCGAGCCGGCAGCCGTCGAACGGGCGCTCTACGAAGACCGAACGCTGCTGCGCATGCTGGCCATGCGCCGCACCATGTTCGTGGTGCCAGTAGACCTCGTTCCGATCCTGCAGGCATCGTGCGCGGACGCGTTGGCGCACAAGCAGCGTCGCACCTACGGCAAATACCTGGAACAGGCGGGCATCGGCGACGGCGATGCCAGGGGCTGGCTCGCCGAGGTCGAGGCCGAGACGCACAAGGCACTGCTGGCCAGGGGTGCGGCGACCGGCGCGCAGCTGAGCAAAGACGTCCCGCGCCTGCGCACGCAGGTGAATACCGCGCCGGACAAGGCTTATTCGAAGCCGACGAACATCACCACCTGGGTGTTGGTGACGCTGGGCTGCGAAGGCCGCATCGTCCGCGGTAGGCCGAACGGCAGCTGGGCCAGCAGCCAATACACCTGGGCGCCGGTCGAATCATGGCTGCCCGACGGGGTCGCGGCCCTCGCCGTGGCGGACGCCCGCGTCGAGCTGGTCCGCCGCTGGTTGCGGGCGTTCGGCCCCGCACCGGTCGCCGACATCAAGTGGTGGACCGGCTGGACTCTCGGCGAGGTGCGCACGACCCTCGGGGCTCTCGACCTGGTCGAGGTCGATCTGGATGGCGCCACCGGCGTGCTGCTCGCCGACGACGTCGACCCCGTCGCGGCGCCGGATCCCTGGGCGGCGCTGCTGCCCGCCCTCGATCCGACACCGATGGGCTGGCAGTCACGGGGCTGGTTTCTCGGACCGCACGCACCGAGCCTGTTCGATCGCAACGGCAATATCGGACCCACTCTCTGGTGGGACGGGCGGATCGTCGGCGGTTGGGCGCAACGCAAGGACGGCGAAATCGTCTACCGCCTGCTGGAAGACGTGGGAACCGACGCCGAGGCGCTGATCGCCGCGGAAGCGCAGCGGACCACCGCGTGGTTCGGCGACGTCCGTACCGTTCCGCGGTTCCGGACACCACTGGAACGCGAACTGACCGCCTGATCACAGGGGACGGTTCCGCATCGACGCACACAGGTTTCACGGCCTACGGTCCGGAGGAACCGCCGTAGCTGCGATCAGCGGCAAGCGCGTGCATTCGTCGGTGCAATTCCCGCCGCGCCGCAGCTCCAATCCGAAGCCATGCGCTCTCTCACAGTTAGTTGTCGTAGGACGCGACGCCAACAGGACCCACCCCGACACATAGGTCGAGTCCTGATGTACGGGAAGTGATCCGAAGCGCAGAACCGTCGCCGACTATCCGGACGAATACTGTATTCAGACCTTTTCGGACCGGAGCCGCCACGGCGGCGCCGTGTTCGAAGGCAACCGTGATCTGACCGTCTCGATTCGCGAGGTAGTTGAGTTGTGCCGTCCATTCGTGCTCGAGCGTCGGGCCGTCGAGGGGTAGGTGGACCGGCTCGGCATTGTGGATTCGATAGCCACAGTCGGGCTCCGGTCCGGGCCGGATGCTTCGGTTCCACCAGACGGCCGCGTCGACGATCTCGCCGGTATCGGTGATCATCCGCAGGCGTGGCGTCGAGTCGGCGAATACGCCTGGAGCTGCGATAGGCGCCAGCACCCGACTGGTCAGATTCTGTGGATACGCCAGCGGGCTCAGGACATTCCACGGCACCTCCTGCTCGAGCAGGGGCACACCATCCCACTCCGCCAGCGCCGACTTCACGTTCGTGACATAGGTCCTGGTCGGGCCGGCGCACCACGAACGCGTGAAGGTGTAGGTGGACCCCAGGCTGCTCACGAGGAACACCACCATCAGCGCGACCACCACGCCCGGCCCAGGAAGCACCGCGCGTCTCCGACCACGCGGCGACCGCGGACGGGCACGCAGTAGCAGGGCACCCGCCGCGGCCAGCACCACCCCGACGTCGGCAAAGTAGCGCAGGGACTGGGTCAGTTCTGCCGTGGTATTCGGTCCACTTCGGGCCAGCGCCACCGGTAGCTGTGCCGCCAGAATGTACGCCGACACCATCAGCCAGACCGGCAGCACCCGGAGCCGGCGGCGCATCGACAGCGCCGCCAGAGCACCCAGCGCAACCCAGCCCGCCACCACTGCCCAACTCGGCGCGACCGCCCACGGAGTCGACGGTAGCCACCGTTCCCACATCCATGGGCCGCCGAGCACCGTAGGCACGGCGCCCAGCGATGTCGCGCCGGGCAGCGAGTTGCGCACTTCGCCCGGGCTGCTGTGCACGGTGGAAACGTCCACCACCATGAGATATCCGATCAACCAACAAGCGAGCACCAAGCCCGAACCGGTCCACAGCACCGCACCACGTCGTGCCACCACGCGAATCGCTGCCGCGCGACGGTCGACGTATCGAGCGAGTACGACAACTGCGAATGCGACGAACGGGACAATCACCGACTTCTCGAAGAACAGCAATGCCACCACCAGCACCGCGATCCCCGATACTGCGTGCCGATGCCGACCGCTGCCGACCAGCAGCACCGCGTCGCCGATCACCCAGGCGAGGGCGAATTGCAGCGGCAGCGCGTTCAGGGCAGCCGCCCACCACGCGAACGCAGGAAGCGTCAACGGGCAGAACAGGTAGAAGACCAGCGGAACCAAGATCGTCCACCGCGTACCCACCAGCACGATCAGCATGCGCAATACGGCCACCGATGCCCCGAGCTGCAGTACCAGCAGCGACACCACCGGTCCGGTCCACGCCAGCGGCGCCACTGCGGTCACCACCCACGCCGTGGCGAATGCCAACGGCATGAAATGCCCGTCATGGTTGTACAGCAGCAGATCGGTGGACCACAGCGGGTATCTGGCCGCACGGCCGACCAGGATGAGATCGTCCCAATAGAAGTAGCCGCTGTCGGCAACCCAGCAGCGGATTGCCAGCTGCAGCATGATCAGGCACCCGGCCGCGACTACGACCGGTTGCGTATTCCGTATCTTCGGCGGAAACCGAAGCCTCGCCGACAACGATGCCGGCCGCGAGGCAGACGCGTGCCCAGGTGGGGCGGCCGCGGCGGTGTCCATGGAATCCCACCGTAGCCTCGATCGGGTCAGGGACGTGTCCACGATCGAGGCGCGGCGATTACCTCCGGGATCGGCGGCACGATCCACATCGGAATGTGGTCGGCTCGGCGACCCACGCGACCCACGAGTTCATGGGCCACGCGCTGCGCGCCGTGCGGAAGCGTTGAGCCGCCCGCGGGTGCCGTGCCGCGATCCGGACGTCGCGCAGTTCGAACTCCGGCACCGAGCATGGTTGTGACGAAGGTGCGCCGCGGCATCGGATTCCGGGTGCCGGGTAGCGTAGCGGGACATGAATCGGCGTGCGGCTCGTGTCGTGACGAGCTATGTGTTGTTACTGCCGAGCCTGATCGGCGTCGGAGGCTTCCTGATAGTGCCGATCCTGCTTGTTGCGTGGCTCAGTGTGCACAGCTGGAACTTGTTGGGGCCCATGGAATTCGTGGGACTGCAGAACTGGCGATCGGTGCTGGAGGATCGGGCGTTCGGCCACGCGCTGCTGGTGACGGTGGCGTTGACAGCGATCGTGGTACCGGCGCAGACCGTGCTGGGATTCGCGGTTGCGGCGCTGCTGGCGCGGCGTCGCGGTGCGACGAGCCTGCGGGTGATGTACGCGCTGCCGTGGATGTGCGCGCCGGTGGCGGTGGGTGTCGTGTGGCAGTGGATGTTCGCGCCGACCGGGGGCGCGATCGACGCCGCGCTCGGCCACCGCATCGAATGGCTGTCCGATCCAGCGCTGGCGCTGCCCGCGGTGTCGGCCGTGAGCGTCTGGGCGAACTTCGGGTACGTGGCGCTCTTCTTCGTGGCCGGGATCCGGGCGATACCGCACGAAATCCTCGACGCGGGCGCGCTGGACGGCGCCACCGGCTGGCACCGGATCCGCTGGCTGATCCTGCCGTTGCTGCGGCCCACCATGTTCTTCGTCCTCGTCACCGGCGTGCTGACCGCATTCCAGACCTTCGACATGGTGTACGCGTTGACCAAAGGCGGACCGGGCGATCGCACGGATGTGGTTGCTATGCGGATGTTTTCCGAGGCGTTCGACGCCGCGCGTCCGGGCCGGGCCGCGGTGATGGCGATCGTGGTGTTCGCCCTGATGTTCGCGATCACCGTCGTGCAGCACCGCTACTTCCGGAATCGAACCACCTATGAATTCTGATCGTCTGCGCTCGGCCGCGGCCTACGCGGTGCTGCTGGCCGGAGCCTTGCTGACCGTGGCGCCGTTGTTGCTCAGCGCACTGACCGCGGTCAAGACGCCCGACCAGTTCGCCACCGGATCGCCGCTGGCCCTGCCACATCCGGTGACCGCGGACAATTTCCGGACCGTGCTGGACCACGGGCTCGGGCGAGCGGTGCTGGTGACCGCCCTCATGACGGCGTTCGTCACCGGCGGTCAGCTGATCACGTCGGTGCTGGCGGCCTATGCGTTCGCGCGCACCGAGTTCCCGGGCCGAGATGTCCTGTTCTGGGGCTATCTCGGCACCATGATGGTGCCGCCCATGGTGACGCTGATCCCGCTGTATCTGATGTTCGCGAAGCTCGGGTGGCTCAACACCTTCTGGGCGCTGGTGCTGCCGTATGTCTTCGGCTCGCCGTACGCGATCTTCCTGCTGCGCCAATACTTTCGCGCGATTCCGCAGGAGCTGATCGGGGCGGCACGGCTCGACGGCGCGAACACTCTCGACATCATCGTGCACGTGATGGTGCCGATGAGCCGACCGGTGCTGGCGACGCTGACACTCATTTCGATCGTTTCGCAGTGGAACAACTTCATGTGGCCGTTGGTCGCGAGTAGCGGCCGCAGGTGGCAGGTGCTGACCGCGGCGACGGCGAATCTGCAGACGCAGTACAACGCGCAATGGACTCTGGTGATGGCGGCGACGACCCTGGCCATCGCGCCGCTGGTGGTGCTGTTCGTGATCTTCCAGCGGCAGGTGCTGCGCTCGATCGCGTTTACGGGAGTGAAATGAAGACCTCGACCCGCCTAGCGCTCGCCATAGCGCTCACCGCTGCGCTGCTCGTCGCGGCAGCCCTGTGGCTCGGCCGCGTCGATGACGGGTCCGGCCGCACCGTGGTGGGGCTGCGGATCTGGGACGAGAATTTCGTGCCCCTCTACCGTTCTTCGCTGGAGCGGTTCCAGCAGGCGAATCCGGACGTCGAGGTACGAATCACGGTGGTGCCGTGGTCGTCCTATCAGCAGAAGCTGCGCCTGGACGTGGCCGGTGGCACCGCCGACGACCTGTTCTGGACCAACTTGTACGAGGACTACGCCGACGCCGGGCGGTTGATCGACGTCGGGACAGCGCTCGGTCCCGACGCCGAACAGTCCTGGGACCCGTCGGCGGTCGCGCAGTACACACGCAACGGAACCCTGTGGGCTGTACCGCAATTCGTCGACGGCGGCACGGCGGTGTACTACAACCGCGAACTGCTCGCAGCCGCACACGTCGACCCCGCCGAGCTGGATGCGGTGCGATGGAGCCCAGGTGGCGACGACACCTTCCGCTCGCTGCTGCGCCGATTGGCCGCGGTCGCGCCATGGGCCTACAACGCGGCCCACGACTTCCAGTCCATCGAGCTGCCGTACCTCGGCTCGGCCGGGGCACAATTCCAGGACGACCGCGATCGCTTCGTCTTCGACAGCCCGCAGGGGATCGCGGCGTTCGAATATCTGGTGCGGTTGATCGCCGACCGGCTCGCGCCCTCGCCGGCCGACACCAATACCAACCCCGATTTCGCGAAGAATGCCTTCCTGCAGCGCAAGCTGGCGCTGTTTCAGTCCGGGACGTTCTCGCTCGCGCAGATCGCCCAGCAGGCTCGTTTCGGGTGGGGCGTGGTGCTGCTGCCGGAAGGGCCTGCGGGGAGGGTGAGTACGAATAATGCGGTCGGCGTCGCCGGAAACGCCGCGACTCGGCACCCGGATGCGGTGCGTCGGGTGCTCGCCTGGCTGGGCAGCGGCGAGGGCAATCGTTATCTGGCCCGCGACGGCGCCACCATCCCGGCGGTCGTCTCCGAGCAGCAGGGCTACCGCGACTACTGGGCCGGTAAGGGAGTCGATGTGTCCCCGTTCTTCGACGTGCTCCGCGGGCCACGCATCTCCTCCGGCGGCGGCCCAGGATTTCCGGCCGCGCTGCGGGCCGTGGACCCGATCTTCGCCGAGATGTACCTGGGTCGAATTCCGGTACCCGAGGCCCTGTCCGGCGCCCGCGCCGCAGCCCGAGCCGCCGTCGCCCAGCATTGAGCAGGGCCGAGCACAGGATCTGCCGAATGCACTGCACGATGCCGGCAACCGTTCATGTCTCGGCGGCAGCGGGTACGGGTCGGCCACCGATCCCACGTCTCGGAGTGGGGTTATGGATGTCGCCACACCGGGTCGAACCAGCTGCCGACGTCACTCCTGCGCCGCAATTTTCGACTGATCCGGATCGACGCGCATCTCGTGTGTTCGTGGATCGATCTGCACATCGAGTCTCATGCTCATGACAAGCAGCGTCTCCTACGGCACGGACAGGGGTGCGGTCGAATCGGCGCGGCGACCGCGTGCGCCTACATGTCCAGACCGAGGTCGAGCACCCGCACCGAGTGGGTGAGGGCGCCGACGGCGAGGTAGTCGACGCCGGTGCGGGCGTAGTCGGCGGCGACGTCGAGACTCAGGCCACCCGAGGACTCCAGTTTCGTTTCCGGCGCGTCGGCGTTGCGGCGCTGCACGGCTGCCTGTGTCTGCCAGAGCGGGAAGTTGTCCAGCAGGACGAGTTCCACGTTCTCGGCGAGCACGGCATCGAGTTGTTCGAGGCTGTCGACCTCGACCTCGCAGGCGATGTCGGGAGCGACGGCGCGAACCGCGCGCAGTGCCTCGACCACCGACCCCGCGGCGACGACGTGGTTGTCCTTGATCAGTGCGGCATCACCGAGGCCCATGCGATGGTTGACACCGCCAC
This sequence comes from Nocardia sp. 2TAF39, assembly GCF_052114905.1. Lineage (NCBI taxonomy): Bacteria > Bacillati > Actinomycetota > Actinomycetes > Mycobacteriales > Nocardiaceae > Nocardia > Nocardia sp. 2TAF39. The sequence goes on along the minus strand of NZ_JBFRFQ010000014.1, from coordinate 44,218 downwards.
CGACCCGGACCGCGTACTTCTGCAGCGCACGTAGTCCCGGCAGGGTCTTGCGGCTGTCGCGGATACGGCACCCGGTGCCCGCAACCTCGTCGACCCAGGCGGCCGTCGCGCTCGCGATGCCGGACAGATGGCAGACGAGGTTGAGCATGGTGCGCTCCGCGGTGAGCAGGCCGCGGGTCGGTGCGACCACGGTCAGCACGCACTGCCCCGGCGTCACCCTGGTTCCGTCGGCGACGCGATCGGTGACCTCGTAGTCACCCACGCCGAGCACCTCGTCGAGCACGAGCAGCCCGACGTCGAGCCCCGCCACGGTCCCCGCTTGCCGCGACACCACCGACGCCTTGACGACCGCGTCGGCGGGCACGGTGGCCGCCGTGGTGACATCCGGGCCGTAGCGCAGATCCTCATCCAGCGCCGAGCGGATGATCCGCAGCACCTCGTCACGATCCAAACCGGAATCCAGAGGCATCGAAGCGCTCCTCTCTCTTTGCCGAACGGGATGGGTGGCATGCCACCGCGAAGTCCCACTCGACGGCTGTGGTCAGGGGGTTGGTGTGGTGGGTTCGGGGGCGCCGTCGGGGTTCAGGCGCATCGGGAGGCTGTGCCGCAGGGCACGCACGGGTTCCGGATGGTCCGATCGGGTGTGGCACCCACGGCTTTCGGTGCGGGTGGCGGCGGCAAGCAGCATGGTTCGCGCCGCGAGGGTGAGCGCGGCGTCCTCGATCCCGGCGATCGGGTGTGCGGTGCCGGAGAGCGTTTCGCGCCGGGTCACCACATCATCCAGCCGTTTGAGCGCTTCATCGAGACCGGCGCCGTCGCGGACGACCGAGGCGTGCGTGGTCATCAACTGCTGCACCAGGTCGCGGTCGGCGTGCTCGGTCAAGCGGGCGCGGACCTCGGTCACCGTGGCCCGCTCACCGAGCCGCTCGGCCGCGGCGGCCCCGGCGCGTTCGCCGACCACCAGGCCCTCGAGCAAGCTGTTGGAAGCCAACCGGTTCGCACCGTGTAGGCCGGTGCGCGCCACCTCCCCCGCCGCGTACAGACCGGGCACGCCGGTGCGGCCGTGGGTGTCGGTCACGAGCCCACCGCACTGGTAGTGCGCGGCCGGCGCGACCGGGATCAGGTCTGTGCCCGGATCGATGCCCGCGGCCAGACATGAGGCGGTGATCGTCGGAAACCGTTGCGGGAAGCCGTCGATCGCGCGCGCGTCGAGATACACGTGGTCGGCGCCCAATGCTCGCATCCGCCCGGCGATGGCGCGGGACACCACATCGCGTGGCGCGAGATCGCCGCGCGGATGCACACCTGCGGTCACCGCGTCGCCCTCGGTGTCGACGAGCGTCGCGCCTTCGCCGCGCACCGCCTCGCTGATCAGCGGCCGCCGTCCTATTCCGCCCGGCGTGTACAGCACTGTCGGGTGGAACTGCACGAACTCGAGATCGGCCACGCTCGCGCCGGCCCACAGTCCGAGCGCGATGCCGTCGGCGGTAGCACCTGGCGGGTTGGTGCTCAGCGCGTAGAGTTGGCCGAGCCCACCGGTGGCCAGCAGCACCGCAGGCGCGTGGACTACGCCGAATCCCTGGTCGGACACTGCGACAACACCCTGCACGCCGCCGGGCCCGGTGACGATCTCGGCGACGGCGGTGCCGAACAGCACCGGCAGACCGGCCTCGTTCAGCGCCCGCTGTACCTCCGCGCCCGTGGCGTCGCCACCGGCGTGGATGATCCGGCGCGTGCTGTGCCCACCCTCGCGGGTCCGCGAGATCTGGCCGTCGCGGCCCAGATCGAAGACCGCGCCCAGGTCGGTCAGCGCCGTCACCGCGGCCTGACCGCCCTCGACGATGGAGAGCACGGCATCCACGTCACACAGCCCGGCGCCCGCCTCCACGGTGTCGTGCACGTGTGATTCCACCGAATCGCCATGCGGTGCGACGACGGCGATACCGCCCTGTGCGTACTGCGTGGACGTGTCGGTGGGCCCGCCCTTGCTGAGCGTGAGCACCCGCAGGCCGCGCAGTGACGCGGTCCGCGCCGCGGTCAGCCCTGCGACGCCGCCGCCGATCACGACCAGGTCGGCCTCTGCCTCCCAGTCGATCGAAGCCCGGGTGGTCATCGGCCCGGGCCCGAGCTCATTCACCACCGCCCGGATTGCCGATCTCGATCATCCGCCGCACCGAATTGCGGCCGAGCGCGGCGGTTTCCGGATCGACGTGAACCTCGTCGCGGCCCTCGACCAGGCAGCGAAGCAGTGCGGCCGGGGTGATCATCTTCATGTATTTGCACGAGGCCCGGTCGTTCACGGCCTGGAAGTCGATGCCAGGGGCGGCCTTGCGCAGCTGGTGCAGCATGCCGACCTCGGTGGCCACCAGTACCTGGTTCGACTTCGCCGCCTTGGCCGCGTCGATCATGCCGCCGGTGGACAGGATGTGCACTCGGTCGGCCGGGAAGGCGCCCTCGCCCGCGAGGTACAGCGCCGACGTCGCGCAACCGCATTCGGGATGCACGAACAGCTCCGCGCCGGGGTGGGTGCGTGCCTGCTCGGTCAGCTCGTCGCCGTTGATGCCCGCGTGCACGTGGCATTCGCCCGCCCAGATGTGCATGTTCACCCGGCCGGTGACGCGCTTGACGTGCGCACCGAGGAACTGGTCCGGCAGGAACAGCACCTCGCGGTCGGGGTCGATCGAGGCGACCACGTCGACCGCGTTGGACGAGGTGCAGCAGATGTCGGTGAGCGCCTTCACCTCGGCCGTGGTGTTCACGTACGAGACCACCACCGCGGCCGGGTGCTCGGCCTTCCAGGCGCGCAGCTCGTCGGCGGTGATGGAGTCGGCGAGCGAGCACCCCGCCCGCTGGTCTGGGATGAGGACCGTCTTTGCCGGGCTCAGGATCTTGGCGGTCTCGGCCATGAAGTGCACACCGCAGAACACGATCGTGTCCTCGGGCGCCTCGGCGGCGATCCGCGACAGCGCCAGCGAATCGCCGACGTGGTCGGCCACGTCCTGGATCTCCGGCAGCTGATAGTTGTGCGCGAGAATGGTCGCGTTGCGCTCCCTGGCCAGTCGCTTGACCTCCTGCGCCCATTCCGGCGTCGCCTCGACTCCAGCGAACCCGGCGGGTCCGTCGAATACCTGCCCCATCAGCGGGGGCGCAAGTTTCGCACCCATCGTCGCCATGGATGGCTCCCTTCCTCGTGCGGTCGGCTTCACCACCGATTCGCACCAAACCAGGTTTTCGACTTACAATCGAAAACGTGCCCTATGGTAGCACCATCCACGAATCGCTCACCGCGGTGTTCCAGGTTCGCCGCTTCCCGGCAAACATCGCCGCAGGTCCGAGCCCCGCCGACCGCGCAGAAGGCATGCTGCGACGATGCCCGCCCGACCAGAGGACCGAACTGGCGGTGTTGCTGTGGGAACGCGCGCTCGACCCACAGAAGGGCACCTGGTCACTACCTGGCGGACGGCTGCGCGACGACGAGGATCTCGACACCTCCGCGCGCCGCCAGCTCGCCGAGAAGGTCGACGTGCGCGAGCTGACCCACCTCGAACAGCTCTCGGTGTTCAGCGCCCCGGACCGCGTGCCGAACCCTCGCCGCATCGCCTCGGCCTACCTCGGCCTCGTGCCGCTGACCGCCGACCCGCAACTGCCGTCGGACACCACGTGGCATCCGGTCTCGGCGCTGCCCGCCATGTCCTTCGACCACCGCACGGTCGTCGACCACGCCCGCACCCGACTGGCCGCGAAGCTCTCGTACACCAATATCGCCTTCGCACTGGCGCCGAACCGGTTCACCATGTCGACTTTGCGCGAAATTTATTGCGCCGCACTCGGTTACGATGTAGACACCACGAACCTCCAGCGAGTTCTCTCCCGCCGCAAGGTGATTACCCCCACCGGCGCCACCACCGCTCCCGGCCGCGCCGGCGGCCGTCCCGCCGCGGTCTACCGCTTCTCCGACTCCGGCTTACGCGTGACAGACGAATTCGCGGCGCTGCGCCCGCCGACCTGAGCGAGTTCTCCCTGTGTACCGTGTCCTTCAGCTTCGTAACCTCTTCCACGACTTCGCCTTCGGAGTACCGTCGATCTGTTCCAGTCGGGGTCTTCCGAGGGTGGTGGAGACGACGTCCTCGGACAGGCTGCCCGGCCGCATGATCACTTCCCAACGCATGTAGTCGACCAACCAGGTGCTTATCGTCGGGAAATGCTTGATCTCCATGCGGTCGTCAGGGACCTGATGCGCGATATTGGTGCCACACTTCGCCCGATGGGCTTTCGCGGCTCCGGCGGTGTCTGGCGCCTTGTCACCGCTGAGGGCGCCGCCGTGGTCCAGAAGCAGGGTTCGCGCGGCTCAGCCTGGGACGCGAAGCTGTTCTTTCTCGATGTGGCCGTTGTGCCGAGGGCTTGGTGGGAGTGGAACCACAGGAACCACAGAGCTGCCCGCCCGATCACCAAGGCGAACGAGGCTGACGGGATCCGCGTCCTCGAAGGCCGGATCGAGTGTCCGGACGGCACCGACGAGTGGCGGGTGACGGACGGCACGGACGTGGACCGGCTGCGCTCCGATCTCCTCGCCGCCGTGGCACCGGCGGCGGACAGGGCGGCGGAGCTGCTGAAGCCGGGCCGTTATGCCGACGAGTTGTCCGCGCTGCCGAACAAGCAGGTGGGTCATTGGCAAGCGCTGGTAGTGCTGCTCGCCGAGCGCGGACCGACGCCAGAATTGCAGGCCGCGTGCGCCGGGCTGCGCCGCGCCTGCGCCGACCGGCCGCATGCCGCCGCTCATATCGATCGCCTCACCGAGTGGGCGCTGAACCGCCCGTCACACTGACAGGCGATACACCTCACCAGTGCGACGAGTCGCCGATCAGGGCGCGCTTCCGACGTATGCGAAGCCGAACCATCATGGCTCCTCGTTCGGCAGCCTCGCCAAGCCGTCGATATCCCCACCCGCCACGCATGCGACCAGGACGCCGCCCACTACCCCAGCAGCCGCCCTGCGCGACCTCAACCCACCCGCACCATCGTCGGCGGCCTCCTCGTCACACCCGCCAACGCCCGGTAGGAGACCGTGCACCGCAGAGGCGTGCACCGCAGAGGGGAGATGCGCGGTACTCGCCCGGCACGCAGCAACCACAGCGACTGGGCGAGGAGCGCCTCTCTGTCGTCGGCGAATCAGCACGCCGGTCTCGGGAGGCTCGTCGGGCGGCACGCGCTTCTCGACTCGAATTTTGTGAATCCCGCTGTGCCGCAACGTGTTCACCGGAGCGACCACATCGGGTCGAGCACGATTGCGACGGCGGCGGCGACGGCGCAATAGTCGGATCAGGCGGCTTTCATCTGCGGCTCGGGCGGCGGAGCATCGGTTCGCTGGCCCAACCGGCCGCCCGCCCAGAAGACCAGCTCGACCACCCAGAACAGCGCGAGGAACGCCGTCACTACGACCACGGGGACGGCGAGGAAGATCACCGAAGGCATGGCGGTGAGGACGAACAGGGCGATGTCCCGGATGCTCGCGCCGCGTAACCGGCTGGCCGCACGCACTGCCGCCCACATCATCCAGCGTCGCGGCACCGACACCCCGAGTTCGCGCAGGCAGCGGCGGAAGAGTCCGTCGGCGTCGGCGACGCTGACGGCATGCGAGCTGAGCAGATAATCGTGCAGGATGGCGGCGCGGGTGTACAGACCGTAGCGCGGAATCAGCCAGACCAGCGGGCGCGGCACCGAGGCGAAGTCGGTGCGGAACCCGGCGGGGATCACGAATTCTTCTGTGTCGCCGCTATATACGAGCGGCTCGGCTACCCGCCAGAATTTGGCGTCGAGCTCTTCGACAACCGGCCCACTCCCGACGAAGGTCACGTCCTGTTCCTTCCCGCCCACAGCATGATTCACCACCTTAGGGTGGTTTCGATACCCATACGACGACACTGCGGCAACGGTTCGGACAATGCGTCAGCGGCGGAACTCGGGCAGCGTGTCGGCGGCCGGTTCGTAGCCACGATTGGGCAATTCGCCACCGCGCGCGGCGTCACCGTAAGGCGTGAACGCGCCTGCGGTGCCGAAAGATCCGCCGTCGGCCGGATCGGCGCGGCTTCCGGTCCCGAGATCCGCCCAACTGCTCAGCGCGGCGAGGAACAGGATGGCCAACGACGCCACCAACGGCTGCACGATCAGTGCCAGCGTGCTGCCCAGCTCGATCGGCAGCGCGACGATCTGCCCGACCGGCGGGTTGTGCGGGCGCGGATGCAGCCACTCGGCGACCTGTTCGCCGAGCCGCGCCATCACCACCGCGCCCACACCGGAACCGATCAACAGTCCGATCTGCAGCAACGGTCCGCGCACGGACCGCCACCGCCATGCGGCGATCGCCGAGAGCAGACCGAGCACCGCCCCTGTGAGGACGAACAGCGCCATCGCGTCGAACTGGTGCGCGCTCTCGCCCGTCAGCACGGAGCCGCGGCCGGGTTCGACCACGAGCAGCCGCTCGGTCGGGGCCAGCCAGCCCCACCCGATGCCGCCGACCGCGCTCGCCACCACCACCGCGACGGCGATCACCGCCGCGGCACGCATCTCGCGCCGCACCCCGGAGCGAGTCGGCGCAACCACCGCCACCATCAGCGGCGCTCCAGTTCGGCCGAGTCGAGCACTCCGTGCCGGGAGCACTTCGCCCACCAGCCGTCCGGGCTCACCTGCACGATCATGCGGCGGCCGCACTGCTCGCAGAACCGCGGCGGCTCCAAGCCCAGCGCGGCGGCCGTCGGGATCGCGTCGTCGAGCCCCGGCACGATCCGCTTGCCGGTGAACGGGTTGTATCGCTCGTCCATGCCCATGACAGTACTCACCGTCGAAGCCTCTTTCGTCGCAACGAGCCGGGTCAGAGGGTTTCGTTCAGCGCCTTGATCGGCATCTTCAGCTCGCCGAGCAGATCGAGGTCCTGTTCGGCGGGGCGGCCGAGGGTGGTCAAATAGTTGCCGACGATGACGGCGTTGATGCCGCCGAGGATGCCCTGCTTGGCGCCGAGGTCGCCGAGAGTGATCTCCCGGCCGCCCGCGAAGCGCAGCATGGTGCGCGGCAGGGCGAGGCGGAACGCGGCGACCGCGCGCAGCGCGTCGGAGGCGGGCAGCACCTCGAGGTCGCCGAACGGGGTGCCCGGCCGCGGGTTGAGGAAGTTCAGCGGCACCTCGTCGGGCTCGAGCTCGGCCAGGTTCGCGGCGAATTCGGCGCGCTGTTCCAGGGTTTCACCCATGCCGAGGATGCCGCCGCAGCACACCTCCATGCCCGCCGCGCGGACCATGCTCAATGTCTCCCAGCGCTCCTCCCACGTGTGCGTGGTGACCACGTTCGGGAAATAGGAGCGGGAGGTCTCCAGGTTGTGGTTGTAGCGGTGCACGCCGATGGCGGCGAGCTGGTCGACCTGCTCCTGAGTGAGCATGCCCAACGAGCACGCGACCTGGATGTCGACCTCGTTGCGTATCGCCTCCACACCGGCGGCGACCTGGGCCATCAGACGCTCGTCCGGGCCGCGGACGGCGGCGACGATGCAGAACTCGGTGGCTCCGGTCTTCGCGGTCTGCTTAGCGGCCTCGACCAGGCTGGGGATGTCCAACCACGCGGCGCGGACCGGCGACTGGAACAGGCCCGACTGAGAGCAGAAGTGGCAGTCCTCGGGGCAGCCGCCGGTCTTGAGGCTGATGATGCCCTCGACCTCCACCTCGGGACCGCACCACTTCATCCGCACCTCGTGGGCGAGGGCTAGCAGCTCTTCCAGCCGGTCGTCGCCGAGCCGGAGCACCTCGAGGGTCTGCTCCTGGGTCAGTCCTTCGCCGCGCTCGAGCACTTGCTCGCGGGCGATCGACAGAACATCGGTGTCAACGGGGGCCTGGGTCACTGCACGAATCCCTTCGTCCGGCCGAGGTGGCCGTGCAACTTGAACGGTGTTCAGGCTAGGGTAGCGGTAACAGTGAGTCAAAACACCACGGGGAAGGATGGCAGTGCAACTGCACCGGGCGGACGTGATCGACGGCGCCATCGCGATTCTGGACCGATATGGCCTCGCCGACCTCACCATGCGCAGGCTGGCTGGTTCCCTCCAGGTGCAACCCGGCGCGCTGTACTGGCACTTCCCGAACAAACAGGCGTTGCTCGGTGCGGTCGCCGACAAGATCCTCGCACCGATGGAAGATCCGATCGTGGCCGAGGACTGGTCGGCGCAGATCACGGAATTGGCGCACCGCCTTCGCGACTGTCTTCTGGCCTACCGGGACGGCGCCGAATTGGTCTCGGCGACATACGCTTCCCGGCTCACCACGAGTAGGGGCCGGGAACGCATGGTGAGCACGGCGATTCGCGCAGGTATGCCGCGGGCCGAGGCCGAGCTCGCGGCGTTCACGCTGCTGTACTACGTACTGGGTCAGACCGTGGACGAACAGTCCAGGATGCAGATGGGCTCCGTCGGCGCGCTTCCCGACGACGCCTCACCACTGGACGAAACCCCCGACGCCACCGCCCGTTTCGATTTCGGCCTGCAGCTCTTCATCGCGGGCGTGCGCCACCTGCTCGGCACCCGCGTCCGCTGACCCGCCGAGCGCGTGCCGTCCGTCAGGTCTCGGTCGGGTTGTGCCGCTCACCTCGGACGCATCTGGTTTGTACCGTGAGGCAGTCAGTTCTCACCTGGTCAGCGCGTGCTGACGGGCGAACCGGCTCTCCGGGCGCGGCAGGCCGAAGTGGTCGCGCAGGGTGGTACCGGTGTACTCGGTGCGGAACAGTCCGCGTTCCTGCAGGATCGGCACGACCGTTTCGGCGAAGACCTCGAGTCCGCCCGGATAGTACGGCGGCATCACGTTGAATCCGTCGGCGGCACCGTTGCGGAACCACTCCTCGATGGTGTCGGCGACCTGCTCGGGAGTCCCGGCGAACACCCGATGCCCACGCGCACCCGCGAGACGGTGCAACAGCCCACGGACCGTTGGCCGCTCCCGCTGCACAATGCCGGCCACCACCTGCAACCTGCTCTGTCCGTTGTCGGTGACATCACCTGCCGAGTCGAACAAGTCGACCGGGATCGGCTCGTCCAGCGGCAGGTGCCGCAGACTGATCCCGACGATCCCCTCCAATTGGGAAAGCCCGTACTCCGGCACGGTGAGCTCGTTGAACTCCCGCTCCAGCCGCTTGGCGGCCGCCTCGGTGTCGGCGATGAACGGGCTGATGCCGGGCAAGATCTTGACGTGCCCGGGATCGCGGCCGAAACCCTGTGCCCGTGTCTTGATGTCGGCATAGAACGCCTGCGCGTCGCTCAGGCGCTGGTGCGCGGTGAAGATCGCCTCGGCATACTTGCCCGCGAACGCGCGGCCGTCGTTCGACGCGCCCGCCTGCACCAGTACCGGATACCCCTGCGGTGTGCGCGGCGCGTTGAACGGCCCACGCACCCGGAGGTACTCGCCCGCGAAGTCGATCGGGTGGATCTTGTCGGTGTCGGCGTATACTCCGGTGACCTGGTCCAGAACGATGGCGTCATCTTCCCAGCTGTCCCACAGCGCGACCACGGCATCGACGAATTCCCGTGCCCGCGCGTAGCGTTCGGCGTGGTCCGGGTGCTTGTCCAAGCCGAAGTTGGCCGCGGCGAGGTCGGTGCCGGTGGTCACGATGTTCCAGCCCGCCCGGCCGCCGGAGAGGTGGTCCAGCGTGGAGAACAGCCTGGCCAGGTTGTAAGGCTCGTAGTACGTCGTGGAGGCGGTGGCGATGAGACCGAGATGGGTTGTCGCCGTGGCGATCGCGGCGAGCAGGGTGATCGGCTCCAACCCGGAGGCCGCGTTGTGCTTCACGTTGGTGCGCAGCGCGGGCCCGTCGGCGAAGAACACCGCGTCGAACTTCGCCGCCTCCGCGGTGCGGCCGATCTCTTGGTAATAGGCGACGTCGTAGATGCGCTCGGGTCGGCTCGACGAATGCCGCCATGCGGCTTCGTGGTGACCGGAAGGGTAGATGAACGCGTTGAGACTGAGCTGACGTGGTGCGGTCATGAGGCTTTCTTCTCTTCGTCGTCGGCCGGCGTCTCCGCGACACCGAGGCTGGCCAGCAGGAGAGCCCGGTGCCGCAGAAACGCCGGATCACCGTGGTGGCGTGGACGTTCCAGGTCGATGCGCTGGTCCACCGCGATGCGCCCGTCATCGAGCACCAAGACGCGGTCGGCGAGCAGCACCGCCTCGTCCACGTCGTGGGTGACCAGCAGGACGGCGGGCCGATGCTTGGCGCACAGATCCTGCAGCAACGCGTGCATCCTGATCCTGGTCAACGCGTCCAGCGCACCGAAGGGTTCGTCCGCCAGCAGCAGCTCCGGCTCGCGCACCAGCGAACGGGCCAGGGCGACGCGTTGTTGCTCACCGCCGGAAAGCTCCTTGGGCCAGGCCTTTTCCCGGCCGGCCAGGCCGACCTCGGCCAAGGCGGCGCGGCCACGTTCGGCTGCGCCGGGCCCGCCGAGCCCGAGGGTCACATTGTCGAGTACCCGCACCCACGGCAGCAACCGGGAGTCCTGGAAAACCACCGAGCGCTCGGTGGGCACGATCAGCTCACCGGATCCCGGCACGTCATAGTCCAGTTCGGCCAGCGCCCGCAGCAGTGTGCTCTTGCCGGAGCCGCTGCGCCCGAGCAGCGCGACGAACTCGCCGCGGGCAATGTCGATGTCGAGGTCGCGCAGCACGACTCGGTCGCCGAAGCCGCGGCGCAGCTCGCGGGCGCGGACAACGGTCAGTCCGCCAGTGTCTGTCGCCATGACAGCGCCTTCCTTTCCACCGCGCGCACGAGGAGATCGCCGAACAGGCCCAGCAAGCCGTAGATCACCAGGCCGACCACGATGACGTCGATCTGTCCGTAGGTGCGGGCCTGGGTCATGAGGTAGCCGATCCCGCTGGTCGCGTTGACCTGTTCCACGACGACCAGCGCCAGCCACGAGATCGTGACCGCGAGTCGCAGCCCGGTGAAGAACCCGGGCAGCGATCCGGGCAGCGCGATCCGGCGGACGAACCCCCAGCGCGACAGGCCCACCGTCTGGGCGAGTTCGACATACCTCGCATCGACGCTGCGCAAGTGCGCGTGCGTATTGAGATAGATCGGGATCGCGACACTGGTGGTGATGACCAGCAGCTTCATCTCTTCGCCGATGCCGAACCACACGATGAACAGCGGGATCAGCGCGAGCGTCGGAATCGCGCGCTTGATCTGGATCGGCCCGTCCACCAGCGCTTCGCCGATCCGGCTCAGCCCGGCCAGCAGCGCGAGCACCAGGCCTATGGCGACGCCGACCCCGAGTCCGATCCCGGCCCGCTGCACCGAGGTGAGCAAATTCGATTGAAGTCTGCCGTCGGCAAGCAGATCCCCTGCGGTTTCCGCGACCGTCCACGGTGCGGGCAGGGTCTCCGGATCCAGTGCGCCCGAGGCTGATCCGGCCACCCAGGCGGCGATCAGCAGGGTCGGTCCGAGCGCGGCACCGAACGGGATCGGGCGGCCGGGGCCGAGGCGCCGCCGGGCGGGCTTACGTTCGGCCAGCACCGGTTCCGACGCGATCCGGCCGAGACCGATGCGATGGAGAACGCCGACGTCCAGGGTGACCATCAACGTGCCTTCGTCTCGAAGGCGGCGCCGCTCGCACTGACCGCCTCGGTGGTCGGGGCGTCGAAGCGCAGGTCGAAGCCTTTGGCAGCCTGTACCTTCTTGGGCAGCTCGCCCGCCTTGGCGATGGCGTCGATGGTGGACTGCTGACGGTCGACGAGCTCCTGGTCCAGATGCGGGAAAACATAGGTGCCCAGCGAGTCGACGATGCGCTTGGCGTCGTCCGCGCTGACCTTCTGGTTCTCCACGTAGTACCGGCGCGCCCACTCCTCCGGGTGGGTGTTGGCCCACTGGTAGGCCCGCACGAACGCGACGACCAGAGCACGGGTCGCGGCCGCCTTTGCCGGGTCCTGCACAACGGCGCGGCGGGCGTACAGATAGGCGAGGCCGCCATAGATGCCCGCGGTCTCGGAGTCCTGGAGCAGCGTGGTGCCCGGCGTGCGCAGGAAACGGGTGACGTTCGGTTCGATCAACGGGGCAACGTCGACCTGGCCGGTGCGCACCGCGTCCGGGAACTCGGCCAGCTGCAGCCGTACCAGTTGCACATCGGAGGTTTTCAGTCCGACCTTGTCGATCGCGCGCAGCACCGCGGCCTGCTGTGCCGTGCCCTCGGCGTAGGCGATCTTCTTGCCCTTCAGATCCGCCAGCGTGGTCACCGGCTTGCCCGGGGCCACGGCGAGTTTCAGCGCGGTGGTGCTGGTCTGATAGGCCGCGACGATCGGAACGTCCTGCCCGGCCACCAGCGCGTGGATCGGCGGGACGTCGCCGACCTGTGCGACGTCGGCGGCACCCGCGCGGAACGCCTCGAGGATGGCGGGACCGCCGACGAAGTTGGCGAACTCCACCTTGAACGGAAGCTTGTCGAGCTCACCGGAGATACGCAGCACGGACTGCAGCCGTTCGGACTGGTCGGCTACTACCAGGGTGGTTCCGGCCGGAACCTCGGTCGGTAAGGGGCCGTCGGCGGTGGGACCGACCGGCTTGTCGTCGTTCGCGCAGCCGGTGAGTCCGAGGGTCGCAACGGCTGCCACGGAGAGCAATATGGCGGTCGCGCGGCCACGGAGGCCGGACCGGAACGTGCTTGGTCGGTACATAGTGGGAATTGAAACAACCCGAAACCGGCACGAACACGGTTTGTCTCAGCCTGGTTCGAACTCGCCTCAGCGCGGCGCCGCGGCCGAAACGGTGGCACGGACCTGCTGCTGATAGCGCTGGATGAACGGCAGAATCTGCTGCTCGATCACCGTGTTGTACTCGCGCGGACGCTGCATCGGATTGGCGTGCCCCGTGTTTCGCGCGAGCACGACGAGCAGCGTGCCGTCCACGCCGCCGGACCGCTCGATCAGCACTTGGTGCGAGTATTCGACGTCGACGACGCGATCGCGGCCTGGGTCGCGCGGCCGGATGAAAACAATGGCCGGACGCGGCTTGTCGTCCGCGGGCCGGGCCAGGGCGCGCAGGTCGTCGAGCGCGCCGCCCGCCACGATGGCGGTGAACTGGGATTCGATCAGCCCGTTGCTCGCGGCGTCGCGCGAGAGAATCTTCTCCCGCACCACCTCCCCCAGAACCCCGCGCAGCTTGTCGAACCGGATGCCGGGCAGCCCGACGCCGCGGTCGAGGAACTGATCCCGGCGGGCATAGGTCTCCACGGCCAGGCGCAGGGTGCGGCTCTCGCGCGCCCCGGGCAGCCAGCCCATCCAGCGCAGCATGTCCTCGCCGCGGCCACGGCTCTCCGGGCGGACCGCGTTCAGATCCATCGGCGTGCAGTCCAGGATCACCCCCACCAGCCTGCGGTCACTGTCCAGGTGGATGTGTTTGGCGACCTCCAATGCGATCACGCCACCCATACTGTGCCCAACCAGCACGACGTTCTTCAGCCCCGACTGCTCGGCGGCGCGGATGATCAGGTCGGCGATCACCTTGGTGTCGATACCTTGATTGTCGTAGCGGATCGCCCACACCATGCCCATCGTCCGCAGCGAGGGCAGCGCGGCGGCGGTGTCGCCGGCGTCCAGGCCGCCGAGTCCGACCATGTCCACCACCACTGTGTCCCAGTCTTTCGGGTCGACGGGCGGTGCGACGGGAAGGATGGCCGGGTCGGTGCGCGCCAGCCGCGCCTGTTCCGGCGCGACATCGTACTTCCAGTACTGCGCGAACACCACGAGTCCGGCCAGTAGCAGTGCGGCGACCCGCAGCAGCATCACCCTGGTGCGGCGCAACGTCTTCCACTCGTGCCTCAGGCGTGTGTCCCGCAGCCGAGTTCGGCGTCGCGCATCGTCCCAGTCGGAGACGGTGGACGGGTGCCGATCGTCCAACGGCGACATCTCTCCCACTGTAGGCACGAGTGCGGACGGCTGCCATTGCGTGGGCACCACCACGCTGGAATCAGGCTGCCCGTCTCCGGCGCGCGCCCCACTATGATCCGATCCGCTGACCGGTATGTCGCGCAGACCTTCGGTGCTCGGTCAGCGCACCGCCTCGGCCATTGCGGCCAGCGAGATCCGCCAGCCGAGTTCGTTGTCCTCGGGCGCGATTCCCGCCGGCAGGCCGTCGTGCACCGCGTCGACAACAGTGCCGCCGTCGTCGCCGAAGAGGCGGTAGGTGATGGTCTGTTCGCCGGTCACCGCGGGGTCGTCGGTCTCGAATACCAAGCCGTAATGTCGTTTCCGTTGGCGACGTCAGCGACCGCTATTCGAGTATCGGCCGGCTTCGACAGCAAATATCGAAGCCGGCCGAACAGTCTCGACTACCTCACCCGATGGGCGGCGGCGCAAACGGCGGCGGCGTCACCGGCGGCGGGGCAATCGGCGGGGGGACGATCGCGTCGGGCGGAGGAGTCATCATGCTGGGCGGCGGGGCAATCTTAATCATCGGAGGTTCCTTCCTCTTTGATCGGCCTGAGATCAGTCGAATCCCAGGCAGTCTCAGAACCCGGGCGGATTTCCCGCCTGAGTACACAGGGAGCTGGCGTCATACGAAATGTCGACGCTATGAAACGTTCCTCAGTACCGCGGACACCGACGATGTCCCGCGTGATGTTCGGGCGCTATCGATACTCGCCAGCACGACGCCGAGCCGACCACGATGACACCCAGCACCGTTTTGTCCGAGGTAAGGTGCACTGCCGTAACGAACTGGCTCATCGAAGTCTCCGCGTTCCGCTCGGGCCAACGTGTCACCTATTGTGCCCCAGGCAATCTGGACCCCTTCCCACACCTGGGCACAGAAGGGCAGGCATTTCCGGCCACCCCACAGGGAGGGCAGGGCTCCGACCCGTCTCCGGCTTCCCTACGGCCACCTGCTGCGGTGAGATCGGCTGACGGCGTGGCCATTCGAGCGCCGAGCCAAGAGTCCATTCGCCAGAGAGAGGAAACTTGCGACTACCCGGCGGGAGCGTACCGAAGCCCTTACCGACGACAAGAGGGGCGGTCCACGGCCGGAACGCGGCGCCGCAAACCTGGAGTCTTGTTAAGAACAGGTTACGGCGTGGTCCCTGGATTTGTGGCGTAGGAACCTCCGTGTGACGATATTTTCGGATCTCACACGAACAATTCATCCCGAAGTGATCACCAAAGGCATCTCCGGTCACCGTCGTCGCCCCGGCTTGTCTCCTTCCGTGTGTTCGTTTGAGAAGTTGAATCGTTGACTCTTGCCGACGCGACGAGATCTGCGAAGGGGCGTCTTGCGCATATCGGCGCAAAAATATGTGAGGAATGTTTCGGGTGAGTGAGTTCTGGAGCGTCAGCTCGTCTTCGGCGTATCTCAGTATTGGTATCTCGTTGTATGGTGTCATCGCGTATCTGGCGGGAATACTGGAAGGTGGCACGCGGCCGCGCATCGCATCATGGGCGGCCTGGTGCACCGCCAATACCGTATTCGCGATCGTGGCATATCTCGAGGGCGCCTATCTTGCCGCAGGTATCAATGCCGCTTCGGCGTCCATGAATGCGGCGGTCATCGGCGTCGGCATAAAGCATCGGGTGAGCCTGCGACCGGGAGATAATATCGATTGGGCTTGTCTGATTTCATCGATCGCGTGTGTGATGGTGACCGTAGGGGTGCCGGAGAAGGCGTTCGGCGCACTCTTTGCCTTGTGCGCCAACCTCATTGCCACCATACCGACACTTCGGCACGCATGGTCGAAACCCCAGGAAGAGACCTGGCAGACGTTCGCCGCGAATGCCTGCGCCGGAGGGCTTGGACTGCTCGGCGTGCTCATGGCAAGCGGATTTCAATTCGCCTCGGCTGCCGGTCCGCTGATTACTGCCCTTGGCAACGTCGTTTTGGTGGCACTCACCATCGGTCGTGGTAGGTTCGCCGATGATTCTGTCGTCGCCGCAAGAGCTGGTTGACCGCAATGCGATCGATCATCTCCAATATCGGCGACTGCTTCGCCGATCCCGGCGAACTCACCCGCGGGGAGGCCCAGCGCGCCCTCAGCATCCATAACATCTGTTCCCAGCGATGCCTTGTCCTGCAGCAAGCCGAACGCATTCTCGGCGTCGACGGCCGAGAAAGATCGTCGATCGGGGAACTGTCCCCGGAACAGAAAGGGGAAAGTCGGCACCATTCGGCCGGTGGATCGACCGAGGTGAGAACAACGATCCCGCCGACCAGCATGGCGCCTACCGCGACCGAACTGGAAATGCCGTAGTCGGCAATAAGCCGATTGTGCCGAGCCCGATCGAGGCGTCGATATGAAGATATCGAGGCCAGGGCTGATGCGACGGACTGGCCGGCTCGCGGCTAGCCCAAGGGCGACCAGGCGGGCTCGAACCAACTGGCCGCGGCGGTCAGGAACCGCTCGCGATCCCAGCGGCCCGCGCCCGCGGGCACCGCGCCGACCAGATCGACACCGGTCACCCGGGGCAGATCTGTCCGGTTGCACTCGGCCGCGAGGTCCGGCTCGGTCGGCCAGGCGCCGATCACCAGGCCCGCGCAGCGCACACCCGCCGAATGCAGGGCACGAGTGGTCAATTCGGTGTGGTTGAGCGTCCCCAGCCCGGCCGCGGCGACCACCAGGACGGGTGCGTCGAGCTTCTGCGCGAGGTCGACGAGGGTGAAATCGCCTAGGCGGACCAGCAATCCGCCCGCACCTTCGACCAGGACGAGGTCGGCGTCGGCGAGGGAGTCGACGGCAGCGGCGGCCTCGGCGAGGGTCAGTTCCGGCAAACCGGCCCTTCGGGCGGCGGTGTCGGGCGCCAGTGGGTCGGGGTAACGGGCGAGCTCGACCGTCCGCATGACACCGCTGAGGCGCTCGATCTCGGCGAGATCGCCGGGTTCGCCAGGGGCGACACCGGTTTGGCCCGGTTTGCACACCGCGACCGAACGACCGTCCGCCAGCGCGGTGGCGGCGATCGCGGCGGTGACGACGGTCTTACCGACGTCAGTGGACGTTCCGGTGATCAGCAGAACGCTCATGCAAACATCACTCGCGACCGGCGAATCGCACTGCGCAACAAGGCGACAACCCGACTTCCCCCGCGACACGGCCGGGCGCTGATCGTCGCGCTCGGCTCCGTCATGACCGCGATAGCGGCGGTACCTGTTGTTCGCTGGCTACGCTCACTCATGACTCCACCCCGCTGACGCTCGGCTCTGTCACTCATGCGGGCACCGCATCCAGATCACGCGCCTCGGCCAACACTTCGCCGAGCACCGTGGCGATGGTGTCGAGTTCGGCCGCGGTGAGATCGGCACGCGCCGTCAGCCGCAACCGAGACGTGCCGTCCGGAACCGACGGAGGACGGAAACAGCCCACGTCGAGCCCCCGCGCCCGGCACGCTTGGGCGGCGTCGAAGGCGACCTGGGCGGCGCCGAGCACGACCGACACCACCGCCGAATCCGGGGCGGGCACACCGGCGATCCGGGCGATGTCGGCGGCGCGCTCGAGTACCCGCCCGGCGAGTTCGGGTTCATTGCCCAGCAGGCGCAGCGCGGCCCGAGCCGCGCCGACGGCGGCGGGCGCGAGACCGGTGTCGAAGATGAACGTGCGCGCGGTGTCGATCAGGTGGGCGCGCACCCGTGCGCTGGCCAACACCACGCCGCCTTGCGCGGCAAGGGATTTCGACAGCGTCGCGGTGATCACCAGATCCGGCGCGCCGGCCAGGCCGACTTCGTGCACGAGCCCACGCCCGCCCGTGCCGCGCACGCCGAGACCGTGCGCCTCGTCCACGAGGAGCACCGCACCATTGGCCCTGGTCACCCGGTGCAGTTCGGCCAGCGGCGCGAGATCGCCATCAGCGCTGAACACCGAGTCGGTGAGCACGAGCGCGCGCTCCTCCGTGCGCGCCGACAGCAGCCGGTCCACCGCCGAGACATCGCAGTGCGGCGCTACCTCCACCCGGGCCCGCGAGAGCCTGCACGCGTCGACGAGCGACGCGTGGCTGCCCGCGTCGGAGACAACGAGGGAGCCACGCCCGGTGAGCGCGGTGACCGCGCCCAGGTTGGCCGCGTACCCGGAGGCGAACACGAGTCCCGCTTCGGCGCCGACGAATTCGGCCAGTTCGGTCTCCAGCAGCTCGTGCTCGGCGGTGGTGCCGGTGACCAGGCGGGACCCGGTCGACCCCGCGCCCCAGCGTCGCACCGCCCCGATCGCGCCGTCGATCACCTCCGGGTGGCGCACCAGCCCGAGGTAGTCGTTGGAAGCGAGGTCGATCGACGGCGCCTGCGGGGCGCGGGGCCGTAGTTCACGACGCAGTCCCGCGCTCACCCGCGCGTCGGCGCGTTCGTCCAACCAGCTCAGCGGATCGGTAGTCACAGCTCTGCAGCATACTTGAACACCGTTCAGGGCAGATAGTCACGGCCGAGTCACTGACCGTTGAACCAGTTCGGCGTATCGAGCCGGAATACCTCGCCGGGGATCAGCGCGCGCAGATCCCGCTCCATGGCGGCGAGCCGGCCCGCGCCGAGCAGGTCGGCCCAGCGGTCATGGATCCGGTCGAAGACGCGCGCCGATCGGGTCAGCGCGTCGAGGGCTCGATCGGTCAGTGTGTAGACCTTCCGCCGGGCGTCGGCGGGATCGTGGCCCCGCCGCACATAGCCCAGCCGTTCCAGCACCTCGATGTGCTTGCCCGCGGCCTGTTTCGAAATGCCGAGAGCACGCCCGAGGTCGGCGGCCGTGCATCCACTGGGCCCGCCCGCACGGCCCACGGCCTGAAAGAGGAAGCCGTGCATGGGCCGCAACTCGGAGTGGCCGTGCTCGGCCAAATCTGCATGCACCTCGTCGATCACCGCACGGAAGCCGAGCAGCATCCGCAACGGTAGCTCGTAGCCGCCGGCATCACTTGACATAGTGGACAACCTCATTGACTATATGGACAACTTTGTTGTCTATCTTAGAGGTGGCGCCCCGATGACTGTCATTTCCCATGCCGACACCCGCCGCACCGAGACCCCCAACGGGGTCATGACCACGCTCGCCTCCCCCACACAGGGGGGCGCCTCGCTCGCGCTCTGGCGGGTCGACGTGCCCGCAGGCACCACCGGACCACGGCACTTCATCGACGCCGAACAAGTCTGGACGGTCATCGCGGGCCGGATCGACATTGCGCTCGACGGCTCGGAAATCACTGCCGCCGACGGCGATACGGTGATCCTCCCGGCGAATGTGCTGCGACAGGTGCGCACCGACGAGGGCTTCGCGGCCATCGTCGCCGCACCGGCGGGCGCGCGGGCAGGCACGCCGGACAGCGACAGCACGGTCGTACCGCCCTGGATCGTGTAGCGACTTCGGGCCACTAGTCCGACGACGTCGCGACAGCGGCGCGCACACCGGCGGTGATCGTCGCGATGTCGTCGGACGTGCTGACGAACGGTGGCATCGTGTACACCAGGTTCCGGAACGGACGCAGCCAGACGCCGGCCGCGACGGCGGCGTCGGTCGCGGCGCGCATGTCGACCGGACGGTCCAGCTCGATCACGCCTATCGCGCCGAGCACGCGCGCCTCGACAACCCCGGGCAGACCCCGCACCGGGGCGAGGCCCGCCTCCAGCTCGGCCTCGATCCGACCGACCTCCCCGAACCAGTCACGCGACCGCAGCAACTCGATCGAGGCGACCGCGAGCGCGCAGGCCAGCGGGTTGCCCATGAAAGTCGGCCCGTGCATCAGCCCACCATGCCCCGCGCTGATCGTCTCGGCGATCCGCGTGGTGCACAGCGCGGCGGCCAGCGTCAGGTAGCCGCCGGTGAGCGCCTTACCCACGCACATCACATCCGGGCTCACCCCGGCCTGGTCGGCCGCGAAAAGCGTTCCGGTGCGGCCGAATCCGGTGGCGATCTCGTCGAAGACCAATAGCACGCCGTGCTGGTCGCACAGCCTGCGCAAATCGGTGAGATAGGCGGGGTGGTGCCAGCGCATCCCGCCCGCGCCCTGCACCACGGGCTCCACGATGACCGCCGCCAGTTCGTCGGCGTGCGACGCGATCAGCCGCTCCAACTCCGCGACGTACTCGGGCTGGTACTCGCGCGGCGGCACCGGCGCGAAGAACTGGTTCGCCAGGATGTCTGTCCACAGCGAGTGCATGCCGCCGTCCGGGTCGCACACGCTCATCGGGGTGAAGGTGTCGCCATGGTAGCCGCCACGCCAGGTGAGCAGCCGCCGCTTCTCCGGCCTGCCCAGCGAACGCCAGTACTGCAGAGACATCTTCACCGCGACCTCGACCGACACCGACCCGGAGTCGCACAGGAACACCTTGTCCAGTGCGGCGGGCGTCGACTCGACCAACAGCTCGGCCAGGCGGGCCGCGGGCTCGTGGGTGAGTCCGCCGAACATCACGTGACTCATTCGCTGCGACTGGGCGACGAGCGCGGCGTCTAGCACGGGGTGCCGGTAGCCGTGGATGGCAGCCCACCAGGAGCTCATGCCGTCGACCAGTTCACGCCCGTCGGCCAGGGTCAGCCTGGTACCCGCGGCGCCCGCCACCACCAGCGGCTCGGTCGTCGCGGGGAAACCGCCGTAGGGATGCCAGACATGCTTGGCGTCGATGGCGGTGATCTCGTCAGGCGTCAATCCCACAGCAATCCTCGCGGTCGAGCGTCGGCCCCGGCCGGACCGGAGCGGCTTGAACGGCGTTCAAGTTACCACTCGAGCTGGGCGGGCACTAATAGGCATTCCGGCGAGCGGCGGAGCCCCGATGGGAGCGGTCAGCGCTCCGGATGGGTCACCAACTCCCCCATCGACTGCCGCGTCATCCCGGCCGCCTCCGCGAGCGCGGTGATCCGTGCGCCCGCGGGGTTCAGGTGCCGGAACACCGCGTAGTGCGCGGGACGCAGCTGATCATCGAGGCGGGCGCGCAGCTCGCGATTCAGCGCGCGTTCATAAGCCGTAGTGGCCTGGGATTACCAGGACGGCTACCTCGCCGGCATCCCAGCCTGGCTGCAACGCCGGGCGCCCGGCGGCCTCGCGCGCGTCGCACAGCGCTGCGGCTACCGGCGCTGGCTCGAAAGCAGCTCCGAACCTCCGCTGACTCGCCTGGTCACAACCACCCCAGGAAGCACGCGCGCCGCTGCCGCTAGTGTCGTTGCCATGGCTCAGCCCGACGCAGCGCCAAGCGACGCGACACCACTGGGTGTCTGGCCCGGCACCGCCTACCCCCTGGGTGCGACCTACGACGGCGCGGGTACCAACTTCTCGGTGTTCTCGGAGGTTGCCGACGCAGTCGAACTCTGCCTGATCGCCAGGGACGGCACCGAAAGCCGGGTCGAGCTCGACGAGGTCGACGGCTACGTCTGGCATGCCTATCTGCCCGCGGTCGGCCCCGGTCAACGTTATGGCTTCCGAGTGCACGGGCCGTACGATCCCGAGCACGGATTACGCTGCGACCCGAGTAAATTGCTGCTCGATCCCTACGGCAAGGCGTTCGACGGCACCTTCGACGATCATCCCTCGCTCTACACCCATGGGCTCGACTCGCTCGGGCACACCATGGCGGGCGTGGTGATCAACCCGTACTTCGACTGGGGCGCCGACCGACCACCGAACCGGCCCTACCACGAGACGGTGATCTACGAGGCGCACGTCAAGGGCATGACGATGACCCATCCCGAGGTGCCCGAGGAACTGCGCGGCACCTACTCGGGCATCGCGCACCCGGCGGTCGTCGACCATCTGAAAGCGCTGGGCGTCACCGCGATCGAGCTGATGCCGGTGCACCAGTTCCTGCACGACCGCGTTCTGCTCGATCGGGGCCTGCGAAACTACTGGGGCTACAACAGCTTCGGGTATCTGGCGCCGCACAACGAGTACGCCGCGATGGACCGCGCCGGTTCGGCGGTGACCGAGTTCAAGGCTATGGTGCGGGCACTGCACGTGGAGGGCATCGAGGTGATCCTCGACGTGGTCTACAACCACACCGCCGAGGGCGACCACCGAGGGCCCACGCTCGGGTTCCGCGGTATCGACAACGCCGCCTACTACCGCCTGGTCGACGATGACCCCGCGCGCTACATGGATTACACGGGCACCGGCAACAGCCTCAACGTGCGCCATCCACACACCCTGCAGCTGATCATGGACTCGCTGCGCTACTGGATCGTGGACATGCACATCGACGGGTTCCGCTTCGACCTGGCCGCGACGCTGGCACGCGAACTGCACGACGTGGATCGGCTGTCCACGTTCTTCGATCTGGTGCAACAGGATCCGGTGGTGAGCCAGGTGAAGCTCATCGCCGAACCGTGGGACGTCGGCGAGGGCGGCTACCAGGTCGGGAACTTTCCCGGACTGTGGACCGAGTGGAACGGCAAATACCGCGACACCGTGCGCGACTACTGGCGCGGCGAACCGGCGACGTTGGGCGAGTTCGCCTCTCGGCTCACCGGCTCCTCGGACCTGTACGAGGTCACCGGGCGCAGGCCGAGCGCGAGCATCAACTTCGTCACCGCACACGACGGATTCACCCTCCGGGACCTGGTGTCCTACAACGAGAAACACAACGAGGACAACGGCGAGGACAACCGCGACGGGGAAAGCTGGAACAGGTCGTGGAACTGCGGCGTCGAAGGTCCCACCGACGACGAGGAGATCTGTACCCTGCGCGCACGGCAGAGCCGCAACCTGATGGCGACGCTCGTGCTCAGCCAGGGTGTGCCGATGCTTGCGCACGGGGACGAGATGGGCCGCACCCAGTACGGCAACAACAACGTCTATTGCCAGGACTCGCCGCTGGCGTGGATGGACTGGTCACTGCGGGAGACGAACGCGGACCTGCTCGCATTCACCCGCAGCGTGATCGCACTGCGCACCGAGCACCCGGTCTTCCGGCGCCGCCGCTTCCTGGCGGGTGGACCGATCCGCTCGAAGGACCATGCCCGCGACATCGCGTGGCTCACCCCGTCCGGCGAGGAGATGACCGCGGCCGACTGGGACAGCGGATTCGGCAAGTCGCTGGCGGTCTACCTGAACGGTGCGGGCATTCCCGAGCCGGGCCCGCGCGGCGAGCGGATCACCGACGACTCGTTCCTGCTCTGCTTCAACGCCCACGACGCTGCCATCGACTTCGCCCTACCGGGAACCGACTACGGCGCCGAATGGTCAGTCGCGCTGGATTGCTCGACGCCCACCGGTCTGGCCGAGGCCACCTACCCGGCGGGCGCCACTGTCACCATCGAATCTCGCTGTCTCCTCGTCCTCCGCCACGCCGCATGACCGAAATGCCGATGACCACACCCACTTCCACCAAGACGCGCGTGACCGACCCGATCTCCCGGCGCCGCAGTGCGACGCGCCGGACGACGATCCGCAGCACCTACCGGCTGCAACTGCGCCCCGACGCGCTGACCTTCGCCGACGCGCGCGCCATTGCGGAATACCTACAGCAACTGGGCATCTCGCACCTCTATCTGTCGCCGCTGCTGACCGCTGCGCGCGGTTCCACCCACGGCTACGACGTCACCGACCCGACCACGGTGTCCGCGGCCCTCGGCGGACCGACCGGGCTCAAGGCCCTGGCCGACGAGGTGCGCAGCCGCGGCATGGGGCTGATCGTCGACCTGGTGCCCAACCACGTCGGCGTCGCCGACCCGCGACAAAACCCGTGGTGGTGGGATGTACTGCGGAACGGCCGAGAGTCCAGGTTCGCGCGGTACTTCGACATCGACTGGAGCCAGGGCAACGGAGCGGGCGGCAGGCTGGCGCTGCCGGTGTTACAGAGCGAGAACGACCCTGCCGCGTTGACCGTCGACCGCTCGGGAGCAGAGCCGATGCTGGCACTGCATGAGCTGCGCTTTCCGATCGCACCGGGCACCGACGGCGACAACGCCCTTCGCATCCACGACAAGCAGCACTACCGCCTGGTGAGCTGGAAGGCCGGGCTGTGCACATACCGCAGGTTCTTCGCCGTCAGCAGCCTGGCCGCGATCCGCCAGGAGGACCCCGAGGTCTTCGAGATCACCCACCGCGAACTCGCCGCCTGGTGCGAGCACGACCTGATCGACGGCGTGCGGGTCGATCACCCGGACGGACTGTCCGATCCCGCCGGGTATCTCACCCGGCTGCGCCGGCTCATCGGCCCACACCGGCTGCTGCTGGTGGAGAAGATCCTGGCCAACCGCGAGCCACTGGACGCGACGCTCCCGGTCGACGGCACCACCGGTTACGAGGCGCTGGCTGATGTCAGCGGTGTGCTGATCGATCCAGAGGGCGAAAAGGCGCTCACCGAGCTGTCCCGCCGTGTCGCCGGGCACGGCAGCGATCGCGCGTGGATCGGCGAGACGGAGCACCGGATCAAGCGGGCGGTCGCCGAAAGCGTTCTGGCGCCGGAGGTCCGGCGACTGGTGGCCGCGATCAAGCAGGACGCGAACGTCGAGTGCTTCGACACCATGGCGCTGACCAACGCCACCATCGAGGTGCTGGCGTTCATGCCGGTGTACCGGGCGGACTATGCGCCGCTGGCCGGCATGATCGGCGCGGTGATCGCCGAAGTGGAAAAGCGCAACAGCGAGCTCACCGCGCCGCTCGCGGTGCTGGTCGCGGCGCTGGCCGGCGCCGGCGCCGCCGCAGTGCGATTCAGCCAGGTGTGCGGTGCTGTCACCGCGAAGGCGGTCGAGGACACCATGTTCTACCAGGCCGCGCGGCTGGTCTCGCTCCAAGAGGTCGGCGGCAATCCGGCCAGGTTCGGCCACTCACTCAACGAATACCACCTGTCCAACAGTGAACGCGCACAGCGCTGGCCCGCGACCATGACGACGCTGTCGACGCACGACACCAAGCGCGGCGAGGACGTGCGCGCCAGGATCGGCGTGCTCTCCCAGGCCGCGGAGACCTGGGCGCGTAGCGTCGACTCCTGGTTGGAGACCACCCCGGCTCCGGACGGCGCGACCGCACTGTTCCTGTTGCAGAACATGTTCGGCGTGTGGCCCGCGGACGGCCGACCGGCCGCGTCGGTGCCCGGCCTGCGCGAGCGCCTGCACGTATTCGCCGAGAAAGCGATCCGCGAGGCGAACACCAAGACCTCTTGGGAGGAGCCGGACGCCGAGTTCGAGACCGCCGTGCACGGGTGGCTCGACGCGGTGATCGACGGCCCGGTCGGGTCCGAGCTCGGCGACCTGGTGCACGAGCTGGCTCCGCATGCGTGGTCGGACGCGTTGTCGCAGAAGCTGTTACAGCTGTGCGGCCCCGGCATCCCGGACGTCTACCAGGGCTGCGAACTGTGGGAGGACTCGCTCGTCGACCCGGACAACCGCCGTCCGGTCGACTTCGCCGCTCGCGCGGGCATGCTCCAATCACTCACCGGCACACCGGCGCTGGACACCACCGGCGCGGCGAAGATGTGGATCGTCGCCTACGCGCTGTGGTTGCGCCGGGAGCGTCCCGATTGCTTCGTCGGCGGCACCTACCTGCCGCTGTTCGGCTCCGGCGAGCAGGCGGGCCGGGTGGTGTCCTATGCCCGTGGCCGCGCGAACGAAGCCCCGGAGGTGATCGTCGCGACCACCCGACACAGCGTGGGCCTGACCGAAAGCGGTTGGGGCGATACTTTTCTCGACCTGCCAACGGGTACCTGGATCGACCGGCTGACCGGTCACACGTTCCAGGGAAAGGCTCGGCTGGAGAAGCTCTTCACGCGGCTGCCGGTCGCGCTACTGGTTCGCTAGACCTCGGGCACGGTCGCGGCGGTCACCGCGCCGACCTTCTCGAAAAGGGCCTCCGGGAACATGCCGCCGAGCTGCTCGCGCCACCGCACCAGGTTCACGGGGTGGTAGTTCATCTCGTCCTGGGTGCTGGAGGCCAGCCGGACGCACTGGTCGACCGGCGTGGACATGCGGCGCCAGGAATCCCAGTGGAATCGGCGGCTGCGCGGATTCCGCAGGGTCCGCAGCACATTCAGGACGCGGTAGCCGATGCCGAGAGACTCGTGCAACCGCATATGGTCTGCGCCTGCGGTATGGCAGCGCTTGGACAGCTTCGCCAGCCGTTTCCGGTCGAAGGCCAGGCCGACCGACTCCGCCTCCTGGACCATCCACTGCAACGTGATGTCGGACAACCCGCACTCGACGTAGCCGCCACCGATATCGCTGTGCACGCCGGGGAACCACACCTGCTTGACCCGCTCGAACCCGCGACGGTACTTCACGGTCGGCTCGATCGGCACCTCCCACAGGCAGGGTTCGAAGTTGCGCCGCCGCTCGTCGATGGCCAGCGCCTGGCGTGCGCAGTGCACATCACGCGTGAGCTTCACGTCGTGGAACCGGTGCCGCAGCGAGGTGAGCCCGGGCACCCCAAGGGCGCCGACGGTGTCGAACACGCCGAGGAAGTCGATTTTGGCTCTCCTGCAGTACTTCCGGCGGAACTCGTGCCATTCCGGCGGCTCGGGCGGGTCCGGGTTCTGCGGCGTTTTCGCCGGGGGCCGCTGCCGATACATCCGCAGCGCCTCCGGGTACCTGCCCGCGATCATCGCCTCCGGCGTCATGATCCCGATGCGACCGATCAGCGCGGCCAAGCTGCGCGCGGTGAACGCGCCGCGGCTGAAGCCGAAGATGTAGATCTCGTCGCCCTCTTCCCAATTCAGCGCCAGATGCCAGTACGCGGACGAGAGGTTCGCCTCGAGCCCGAGTCCGAACGCGCCGCCCATCAGGCGGTCGGCGAGGAACCCGCGCGCGCCGGGACCGGAGACGTAGGTGACCCACTGCTGAATCGTCTCCCCCGTCGGCCCCGGGGCGTCGAACCGGATCGTCTGCGCGATCTTGATGATGTTCGATACCGTGCTGCTCGACTCGGCCTTCCACGTGCCGTCGCAACACACAACCAAGCGTTTCATGGCCCACATCCTCCCGCCGATCTCCCGTCTACACCTACGTACCCGACTACTCGAATTCATCGCGGACCGGACAGTCGTGCGTTGATCCGCCGCGGCGGCCGGTGCGGAGGCGCCGAGCAGGTCGTCGAATGGGTGCCGAACAGCCGGAACAGGTCGAGGCTGCCCACGCCGACATCCGCAATCTGTCATGACACCGGCCGAGATTTGCGCACCGCGGCGACGTGAGCGGGCATGCCGGACAGCGCGCGGCCCGCGGCGTGGGAGGCAGCAGGCGGGTCGGCGTGGAGCGGCGGCCGGCTGGTGGCGACCGCGGCGCCCCGCCCGGTCTTGCGCGAAGGAGCGATGCGGGGGGCGGAGATCTAGCGGGTGCCGAAAACCCGGGCGGCCCGGGGAGCTTGCCGACGGGCGGCCGACAGACCGACGATCCAGCGCGCCGCGCCGACCGCGGCCGCGGCCAGCACCGCGATCTGCGGCGAGCCGGTGACGAGCACCGAGATCAGCCCGACCACCAGCCCGGCGGCCAGCGCCTCGAGCTTGTATACGGGCCAGGCGGTACCGGCGATCTCGATCGTCGCCGAGGGAGCCGAGGGGTGCACAACCGCCATGTACTCAGGGTAGTCGGAATCGGAAGTTCGGGCCAGCGAACTTTTGTCGCCGGGAACACCGCCGACCGCTTGCGCGTTTTCGCAGACATGCCACTCACAGGTGAATACGAACCGAGTACATCCGACTGGGCCCGCGAGCAAGCCGAGAGGTACGAGAACTCCGGCGGCACCAAGGGAGCGACACTGCAGGGCAAACCCATCATCCTGCTGACCACCAAGGGCGCGAAGACCGGCAAACTCCGCAAGACCCCGCTGATGCGGGTGGAGCACGACGGGGAGTACGCCGTGGTCGCCTCGCTGGGCGGCGCGCCCAAGCACCCGGTCTGGTATCACAACATCAAGGCCGAACCGCACGTCGAACTGCGCGACGGCACGGTGCACAACGACTACACCGCGCGCGAGGTCTTCGGCGACGAGAAGGCGCTGTGGTGGCAGCGGGCGGTCGAGGTGTGGCCGGACTACGCGAACTACCAGACCAAGACCGACCGGCAGATCCCAGTTTTCGTCCTGACACCCAGGTAATCAGGTGTCACTGCCACCCGCCGCAGCACGCCGACGCGGCGGGTGGCAGCATATTTCGGGTGTCCAATCCGCTTGATGACCTCGACGCACTGTCCGGTTCTCGTCCCGCACTCAGCGCGGACGAGATCGATGCTGCCGCCAAGCGAATTGCCGATATCATCGACCCGACCCCGTTGCAGTACAGCGAACGACTGTCCGCGCTGACCGGGGCGAAGGTCTACCTCAAGCGTGAGGACCTCACAGCGGTCCGCTCCTACAAGCTGCGCGGCGCCTACAACCTGGTGATGCAGCTGTCCGAGGTCGAGCGCGCGGCGGGCGTGGTCGCGGCCAGTGCGGGCAACCACGCGCAGGGCGTGGCGTTCGCATGCCAGGCGATGGGGATCACCGGTCGCATCTATGTGCCGGCCACGACTCCGAAGCAGAAGCGCGACCGCATCCGGGTGCACGGCGGCGGGTTCGTGGAGCTCATCGCCGTCGGCGATACCTACGACGCCGCCGCGGCGGCAGCCGCCGCCGACGTAGTCCGCACCGGTGCGACCATGGTGGCCCCGTTCGACGACACACGCACCGCGGCCGGCCAGGGCACCATCGCCCCGGAGATCCTGGAGCAGCTCGGCACCTCCCCCGACCTCGTGGTCATCCCCGTGGGCGGCGGCGGCTGCCTGGCCGGCATCGGCACCTACCTGCGCGAGCGATCCCCACGCACGGCCATCCTCGGCGTGGAGCCCGCGGGCGCGGCCTCGATGACCGCCGCGTTGGTGGCGGGCGGCCCGGTGACGCTGCCGGAGATCGACCCGTTCGTGGACGGCGCGGCGGTGCGCCGGATCGGCGCTGTGCCATTCGCCGCGGTGTCCGGCTTCGGCGGGCAGGTGGTCTCGCATGCCTCGCTACCTTTACTGACCACCACCGAATCCCTCAGTGGCGCAGGCTCTTTCGGTATGATGCAGGTCAACGAGGGCGCGATATGCACGACCATGCTCGACCTGTACCAGAACGAGGGCATCATCGCCGAACCGGCGGGCGCGCTTTCGGTGACGGCGCTCGCCGAGATCCCGGTGGCCCCGGGCTCGACGGTGGTATGCCTGGTGTCCGGCGGCAATAACGACGTGTCCCGGTACGGCGAGGTCATCGAGCGCTCGCTGGTGCACCGCGGTCTCAAGCACTACTTCCTGGTCGACTTCCCGCAGGAGCCGGGCGCGCTGCGCCGCTTCCTCGACGAGGTGCTCGGCCCCGACGACGACATCACGCTGTTCGAGTATGTCAAGCGCAACAACCGCGAGACGGGCGCGGCGCTGGTCGGCATCGAGCTCGGCGCGCCGGAAGGACTCGGGCCACTGCTGGAACGGATGCGGGAGTCACCGATCCAATGCGAGCGGCTGGACCCCGGCTCGCCCGCCTACCGCTATCTGACCTGAGCGAACCACCACGACAACCGCGCCGACGATCCGCGCGAGCCACTCATGACTTCACCTCGCCGGCGCTCGCTCACGACCGCGCCTCGCTGGCGCTCGCTCACGCCGCCTTCGGCAACTCCTGCACCGCCACGCGGCGGGTCGCACGCAGACAGTTCAGCATGAGTGGCAGCAGCCAGAAGGCCGCAGACTGGTCGTAGCTCAGCTGGCCTGCCGAGAGCCGGTTGTGTACGAAGCCGACCGACAGGCCCAGGCGCGGTTCGGCCCAGCCGAACGAGCCCCCGAGGCCGATGTGCCCGAAACCGGCTCGAGCACCCGGCATCGGCATCGAGTGGTAGCCGAGGCGCCACAGCATCGGGACGTAGAACAGCGCGCGGTCGAGCTGGTAGCTCTCGATGCGGCGCAGTGCCTTGACAGTGTGACCGCCGAGGTACCGGCGCTCGCCCACGCGACCGCCGTTGGCGAGCGCGCCGTACATCGTGGCCAGCGCGGGCGCGGTGCACACGCCGTTGCCCGCGCCGAGTTCGGTGTGCAGGATCGGCGGATCCGTGCCTTCCAGAATGGCTTCCAGACCGGGCAGGAACAGGCAGCGGGTCGCGGCGCCCAGCGCACCAGGAATCCGATGACTGCGACCCAGAACCGCTGCGCCGAGCGGCTTTCCGAGCATGCTCAGCTGAGAGCCCGCCAGCGGCGCGTAGCTGATCGACGCGTCCGCCGGTGGCCTGCCGAGATACATGCCGTCGATGCCGAGCGGCTCGGCGACCTCGGTGCGGAACAGGTCCGCCATGCTCATCCCGGTGATCGCGCGGGCAAGCCCGGCCATCAGCCAGCCGAAGGTGAGCGCGTGGTAGGCGGGAACACCGAGCAGGCGGTCGGGTTTCGCGGCGGCCAGGCGCTCCTCCATGAGCTCGTGGTCGAGCACGTCGGCCAGGCAGGTCGCGATCGGTGCCAGCGCGGACAGTCCCGCCCGGTGCGTCATCAGCTGGCGGACGGTGATCGCGCCCTTGCCGTTGGCGCCGAACTCCGGCCAGTACTCGGCGACCGGGGCGGAGTAGTCGAGCAGCCCGCGATCGGCGAGGCGGTGCATGACCGTGGCGGAAATACCCTTGGTGGCGGAGAAGATGATCGTGCCGGTCTCCTTGGTCCACGGGACGTCGCCTCCGGAGCCGATCCAGATGTCCACCAGCGGCTCCCCGTGCAGGTGCATCGCGAAGGCAGCACCCGCCCCCCGGCGGTTACCGAATGCCCGCGCGAAAGCTCGAACAAATGGTGCGAATTCGGCGGCGACGCTGCCACCCATCCCCGGGGGCAGAACCGCTAGGTCCCCGGAAGCCTCGTTGCTCATCTATTCACGGTAATGGCGTGGATCACACACGGCAACAATTCTGTCTCGGACAGTTGCGGGCCCGCTATCGGGCGGTGGCCGAAAACTACGCCGCGTCTTCGCCTTCCACCCAGCTCACCGTGGTCCGAGCAGCGCCGTCTCCAACAGTGCGAACGAGTGGCCGGGAACGGTTGTCGCGGAAGGACCTACCGTCGGAGGCTCCCAGGACAGCACCGGTATGCCCGCGATGGGCACGGCGGCTCGGTCCTCGGCGAGGTTGCACAGCAGGGCCAGGGTGCCACGGTGCACGACGATCCAGCGCGCCGCCTCGTCGTAGTCGACCGAGATGTGCGTCAGCCACGGGTCGCTCAACTCAGCCCGCTCCCGGCGCAGCCTCAGTAATGCGCGGTAGCAGGACAGCAATCGCGCATGACGCGGTTCGTCCGGTTCGTTCCAGTCCAGCTTGGAGCGCAGGAAAGTCCGTGGGTCCTGGGGATCGGGGACCTCGTCGGTGTCCCAGCCGTGTTCGGCGAACTCCTCTTTGCGCCCGGTGGCGGTGGCGGCGGCGATCATCGGATCGGTGTGCGAGGTGAAGAACAGGAACGGTGTGTGCGCACCCCACTCCTCCCCCATGAACAGCATCGGCGTGAACGGCGCGCACAGCACCAGCGCGGCCTTGATCGCGAGCTGGCCCTCGGTCAGGTAGGCGCTCGGCCGGTCGCCGATCGCGCGGTTGCCGATCTGGTCGTGGTCGCAGGTGTAGGCCAGCAACGCGCTGCCCGGGATCAGGCGCGGGTCGACCGGGCGACCGTGTGTGCGCCCGCGGAAGCTGGAAAATGTTCCGGCATGGAAGAAGCCGTGGGTGAGCGTCTGGGCCAGACAGCGTAGCGAGCCGAAATCGGCGTAGTAGCCCTGACGTTCGCCGGAGACCGCGGTGTGCACGGCGTGGTGTAGGTCGTCGTTCCACTGCCCGGCCAGCCCGAAGCCGCCCGCCGCCCGCGGGGTGATCAGTTTCGGATCGTTGAGGTCGCTCTCCGCGATCAGCGTCAGCGGCCTGCGCACGTGGGCGGCGAGGCGTTCGGTTTCGACGGCGAGTTCGGCGAGCAGGTGGGTGGCGGTGCGGTCGACCAGGGCATGCACGGCATCCAGACGCAGCGCGTCGATGCGGAACTCGCGCAGCCAGCGCAACGCGTTGTCGATGATGTGCCTGCGCACTTCATCGGACTGGGGTCCGTCCAGGTTGACGCTCTGCCCCCAGGTGTTGCGACCGTCCGTGAGGTAGGGCGCGAAACGCGGCAGGTAGTTGCCCGACGGGCCGAGATGGTTGTAGACGACGTCGAGACAGACAGCCAGTCCGCGGGCATGGCAGGCGTTCACGAACCGTTGCAGCCCGTCGGGCCCGCCGTAGCTTTCCTGCACCGCGTACCAGAGCACGCCGTCGTAACCCCAGTTGTGCGTGCCGTCGAAGGCGTTCACCGGCATCAGCTCGACCACCGTGACACCGAGCCGGACCAGATGGTCGAGCCGCTCGATCGCCGCGTCGAAGGTGCCTTCCGCCGTGAACGCACCGATGTGCAGCTCGTAGTAGACCGCACCGGCCAGTGGCCGCCCGGTCCACTCCGCGTCGGTCCATCCGGCCGGGTCGAGGGCGTGCAGCGCCGAGCGGGCGTGCACCCCGTCGGGCTGGCGCGGGGAGCGCGGATCGGGCAGCACGGTGGGATCGTCGTCGAGCAGAAACCCGTACCGGGCTCCGATCGCGGCGGGTAGGTCGGTGCGCCACCACCCGTCCGACGACCGGGCCATCGAGTGGACGACTCCGTCCAGGTCCAATCGCACCAGCTCCGGCCGTGGCGCCCACACCTCGAACAGTGTCACCGCGCCAGCATCCCATGCGCGCCACCGGTCCGCGCGGCGCGGATTCCACGTCTCCGCACCGGCACCGACATCCACGACAAGTGACGTCATAGAGCACCGATTGCCAGGTTGCGCGACAGCCTCGGTTCGGACACGCGCGATCGTACTGGCATCCGGGAGGTGACATCGGTGGCGATGAAGGCCTGCGTCCGCTATCCGAGACCCAGCCGCCGCGCCCGATATCGCGGTGGCCGATGCGGGCCACGAGTCGCGATCAGAGCCGTCGCCGAAAGCGCCTCCGCCCTGGAGAGCTATTCGGCGCGGATCTCCTGCAGTGCCGTGAACAGAGCGAGGCCGATCTTGCCCATCTGCGCGCGACTGTGCAGGGCCGTGTCGTATTCCACCTGAATGGTGAGTCGTCCGCCGACCGTGAAAACGGTGAGCTTCGGCGGCATTCCGGGCCCCATCGCGAAGATGTCGTCACGGATGAAACGAATGCCTTCGGGTGCCGGATGCGCCGGCAGCCTACCGATATTGGAGATGGCAAGGGTTGGTGCGGCAGCCAGGATCGCGGCGGTCACCTCGTCGTGGGCGCGCCGCGCGACGAGCGGGAAACGCGCCGGTTCGCGCCGCTCGAGCGCGGCCCGCATGCCTGCCGCAACCTGATGTCCGACTTCGACCGTGCTCGAGTCGTGCGAAACGATCGCGGGCGTACCAACGCCCGAGGCGCAATTGAGGATCACGCCGGCGGGCAACGGCGGAACCAGCTCGGATCGCACATCCACCGCGTGCCCACAGACCATCGGCAACGGGCCCGTCACCGGCTCGAGCTGCGAACGGACTGCGACCAGAGCCGCGCCACTGAGCAGGCTGTTGACCGAAAGACCATGTGCACGAGCGGCATCGACGAGGGCGTCGGTTTCCTTGGCGTCCAGCTCGATCCGCTGCACGGCGAAGCGGCCGAGTGGATCGCTGCCGACACCGTCGTCCGGCAGGGTACGCGGAGCCGATTCCGGGCCCATCAGCGCGGCGCCCGCCCGCACCTGCTCGAGCCACTCGGTGACCTCCGCGTCGCCGATTACGGCCGTCAACTGGTCGTCGATGGCCTCCGGCAGCTTTCGATCGGATTCCGACCGCGGCGCCGCGGTTCCCGTCGCGTGCGCGGTGTAACGCCGCCACATCTGTTCCATTAGCGCGAAGGCAGATCGGCCGTCGGCGATCCCGTGGTGGATGACCAGGACGAGCTGATCGCGATCCCCGTCGCGCAGCAGGTGGGCACGAAACAGCCCGTCACGCCAATCCCTTGGCCCATTCACCAGATTCAGGTATTCGACTTCGCCACCGTCGATGCTGTCGAGCCGAGGGCGGTATGCGTCGTCTCGGCGGAACCGCATCGTGCCATCGGGATCGGTCACCGGCTTACTGGACAGCAGCGGATGCTCCGCCGCGAGTTCATCCAGCACCAGGCGGAGGATCTCGACGTCGAGTGAACCGTGCACGGTAGAGCCGATGAACAGTGGCATCCCACCGGCCGGCACACTGCCGAGCTTGGTGTCAGAGCCGAAGAAGCTGAGCTCGAAAGGGGAAATCGGTCGCTGCGCGGTCATCTCGTTCTCGTACTTCCGTGTGTTGGAGAAAGCCGCCTTCAACATACAGATGTTTCAAACGCTTGTCATATACACATGTTTGAAACGCTTGCCACAAACAGATGTATGCCGCGCTGATATGGTGCGAATGTGGGAACCCGAGAAGATCTGCTCGCCGCCGCCAAACGATGCCTGGCCGAACGCGGCTATGCGCGCACCACGGTGCGGGATATCGTCGCCGCCTCCGGCTCCAACCTGGCGGCCATCAACTACCACTTCGGCACTCGCGACAAGCTGCTCAACCAGGCGATGATGGAATCCAGCGCGGCCGCTGTCCAACAGATCCTCGACTCGCTCCCCACCGACGCCGACGACCCCACCGACCGCCTACATGCCTTCTTTCAGCAGCTCATCACATCGTTCATCGAAGACCGCGCCCTCTGGTCGGCCAACGTCGAAAGCCTGGCTCAAGCCCTGCACTTCCCCGACCTCCGCACTGAATTCGGCTCTGCCCAAGTCCTCGCCCGCACCGAGCTCGCACGCCAATTCGGCACGGCCGACAAGAACTCCCACCTCGGCGCCGTCCTGCAAACCATGATCGGCGGCCTACTCGCGCAACACCTGGTAGACCCCGACCGCGCCCCCACCGCCGCCGACATCACCTCCGGCCTCCGCGCCCTCGCCCAACTCGCCCTCTAGCCCAAGGCTGACCTCGATCTTCGTCGGGCCTGCGGCCCGACCTACACCATGGCGCGTGCGCTGTTCGGCAACGGTTTGTTCATGGCAGCCAGACCGGGCTGGCTGCGTCAGCGCCGACTTCTCCAACCGACTTTCCATCGCCACCGCATCGCCACCCTCGGCGAGCTCATGACTGACACGATCGATTCCCTCGTGGACAGCTGGCAGCGGATTTCGGCGCGCGGCGTGGACCTCGACGTGCGCGCCGAATGAGCCGTCTCACATTACATGTCGTGGTGCGCGCCCTGTTCGCCATGGACCCCGCGGATACGATGATCCGCCGCTTCATGACGCGGTCGCCACCTCGACCCGGGAAATGTCGGCCCACGGAAGACCATAGGGAATTCCCTACTGCTCGGGTGCGCGCGCCCCACGCCAGACTTGTGATGCAACCAATCTAGTGGTTCCAGACGGGTAGCAGAAATGAATAATGGCTCAGCAGTCAACGCCGCCGCGCTGTTCACGGCATCGGAAGATGGCCGCGCCGGGTCGGACAGCCCTGGAATAGGCCTGTACTGCTGAACTCCTGGGCCGGGCCGCAGAGGGCAGGTTGGAGCCCGCCAACCGCTGGCCCCTCTGCGAGCGGGCCGCACGTCGTATCCGCGCCACTGACAGTGCGCCCTGTCGGCCGCATCGTGGGCCCGGTTGACCGTTGCATGTCACGCACGCGACCGGAGTACACCGAGGAATAGAGATATGAATATCACGCCACAGCAAGATGTCGAGTTCGGTGTTTCCGTTGAGGGGTTTGATCCGTTGAATTCGCACAACGAAGACGTTGACATTATCAGAAGGACCGTCTACGAACAGAAGATCGTTGTTTTGAAGAATCAGACGCTCACCCCATACCAGTTTGTTGCTTTGGGACGGCTGTTCGGTGTGCCCGAAGTGTATTACCAGCCCATGTATCATCATCCCGAGGTCAAGGAGATCTTTGTATCTTCGAATGTGGATCACGACGGTAGAAGAGTGGGTGTTCCGCAGACCGGTAAATTCTGGCATTCGGACTATTCCTTCATGCCGCGCCCATTCTCGATCACCCTCGTCTATCCACAGATTGTTCCCGAGAGGAACCGTGGAACGTATTTCATCGACATGGGACATGCATATTCGATGCTTCCTGAATACCTCAAGTCCGCATTGTCAGGAACCAAGGCTCGTCACAGTGCGAGCCGATACTTCAAAATTCGGCCGACAGATGTGTTTCGGCCCATCGGCGAGGTACTCGCAGAAATTGCTGAAGAAAGTCCGGACGTATTCCACCCAACCATTGTCACACACCCGGTGACAGGCGAGGAGATACTCTATGTGAGCGAAGGTCTGACCCACGAGTTGCTGGACGGGAACGGCACGGTGCTGGATGACAAGCTTCTGCAGGAACTCTTCGAGGCTACCGGACAACGAGATCTTACCTTTTCACATGAGAACATCCACCTGCAGACCTTCGAAGAAGGCGATTTGCTGATCTGGGACAACCGAAGTCTGGTGCATCGAGCACTACACACCAGCAAGCCGGAACCTGCAGTTTCATTCAGGGTGACAGTCATGGACAATCACCCATGGTGAGAAGATAAGAGCAAGTCATGCAAAGCCGAATGCCGCACGCGAAATTCGAAGCGATCCACTGCGACCAGAATTTTCTGGACCGAGTGCTCGAGCCGTACAAGCCCAACTGCCGGTACATTAAAACAGCTGTGGTGGATGTGGATGGCCGTACCGATCGTCTGCGCATCAGCGGCACGTTCAGTATCCCGGAGTCGTGCTACATAGCAGATACCGGACATTTCAATTCTGTAGAGTTCAATATCTGCTACAATCAAATGACGTACTGCCTGATCGCAAAGGCTGTCGACGAATCTTTGATATGCCCATTCGACTCGTGGAGCATGGAGGACTATTGGGAGCGTCAGCTCCCGGATATTCTGATATTCGACTTCCGGAGTAGATTCCGACGACCCATGCTCAGCGCATCCTTCCTCGGGTCCGTCGATTTCGTCCGAGTAGCCCAACGGCATGGTGACCGACCGCTCGTGACAATCGATACGACATGTCAGTTCTCGGACGAATCGGGCTGCAGCTCCGAGGGGTCCGTGAAACTGGCCATCACCAATCCCCCGCTACGTGGACAATAGGGTTCTTGCGGTGGAACCGAGGCCTGTGGACAAGCAGCGGCTGCGTCGCCTGCCGCGGTGGGATCGCGATGTAGTTCTCGAAGGCTTGGTGATCCAGATATTCAAGGACCTGCTACTCATGGAGAAGTCCGACGAACTCCCCTTCGACGAGAACTACTTCGACATGGGGCTCACCTCATTGCAGCTTACAGAGGCAAAAGAACGGATCGAACGAACTCTTGAATGTGAGATCGATACGATTCTCCTCTTCAACAGCCCGACTATTACACACCTCATCGAGCATCTGAAAGACATTATCGTCCGAACCGGATGAACTGGAACGAAATATGATCTGCAACGATTACCCCATCGCGATTGTCGGCATCGGTCTCCGGTTTCCAGGAGGAAACAACTCCCCGGCCGAGTTCGCACAGTTCCTGAAGGGTGGCCGATCCGGGATTACAAAGATGCCTGCAGGGCGATTACCATCCGTTCCGTCCGATGTTTGCACGGACGGCGGCTACCTCGATGACCTCCATGGATTCGACGCAGGCTTCTTCAACATCTCACCGAGAGAGGCAGCATTCGTCGATCCCCAACACCGGCTGACGCTGGAGACCTCATGGGAAGCCCTGGAGAATGCAGGGATCGACCCCAGGACGCTCCGTCATGGGGATACGGGAGTGTATGTAGCCGTCACCGGCATGGATTATGCCATGGAAATAGCCCGGCTTCCGGTTGAGCAAGTCGAACTATACGCAGGCACAGGCATGCTCCATTGTGGCGCCTCGGGCCGAGTCTCGTACTTCCTTGGCCTTCGCGGACCGAGCATGAGTGTCGACAGCGCTTGCGCTTCGTCGCTCGTGGCGGTGCACTTGGCCGTACAGGGCCTGCGCACGGGCGAATGCAGCCTGGCCCTTTGCGGTGCTGCCAACACCATAAGCGATCCGGCTTATCCTGTTATGGCTGGCCGGGCGGGCGTGTTGGCCAAGGATGCCCGCTGCAAGACGTTCGCCGACGATGCGAATGGCTACGTACGCGGTGAGGGCGCTGCCATGATAGCGCTGAAACGCCTCGACGACGCACGCCGCGATGATGACCGAATTCTCGCGATCATTCGCGGTTCCGCCGTGCGTCAAGATGGTGAGAGCGCCGCTCTCATGGCGCCGAACGGCCAGGCTCAGGCATCGCTCATGCAGACAGCGCTCGAGAACGCCGGCCTCACAGCTGGCGACATCCAGTATGTCGAAGCACACGGTACAGGAACTGCGCTGGGCGACCCGATCGAGATCGGTGGTCTCACAGAGGTCTTCTCCCGCACCCGCTCGGTTGACAACCCTGTATTTGTGGGTTCTGTCAAAACGAACATCGGTCATCTCGAATCAGCGGCGGGTATGGCCGGCCTCATCAAGACAGTCCTGCAATTTCAGGACAAAACCATCTATCCCCACCTGAACTGCAGAACGCCGTCACGCCGAATCCCCTGGGAAAAAATTCCGATCAGGATTCCGGTCGAGGCGGTACCATGGGACGCCGTTACCCGTCGTGCCATAGTGAACTCGTACGGTGCAACGGGTACGATTGCGTCCGTCGTGCTCGAGGAAGCTTACCCAGGAAATCACCTCCCACAGCAGTCCGGCTGTACCAACAAAATTCCTGCGATCTTCACATTGTCGGCCAAGGATCCGACCTCTCTGAGAGCGATGCTCAATTCCTATGCAAACCTCCTGAAGGGAACAACGGACCGCGACTTGGTCGACATCTGCTACACGTCGAATGTGGGACGTGCGCACCATACCTGGCGAATCTCGAGTCCCGTCGGTACCGCTGCGGAACTTGCCCAATTCATCGAGCGTCAACGGGAGCAGATTCACCGGCTGCGGGCGAACGGAATTTCGGCGAAAGTCGCGTGCATGTTCCCTGGAGGAGGCTCCCAATACCGCGGCATGGGCCGCACGCTCTACCAAAGATTCCCGATATTCAGGCACCACGTCGACCAGTGCAGCGAGCTATTTTCCGCTCATATCGACTACTCGATCAAAGATGACATCATCGGGAACGGCGAGCAGGACCTACCACCCGGAGCAGGGATACTTACGGCGAGCCTGTTCACATTGGAGTACGCCCTGGCCAGGCTGTGGCTTTCCCTCGGCGTACGACCCAGCGTTCTGGTCGGCTACAGTCTCGGTGAGATCACCGCTGCCACTGTGGCGGGAATCTTCGGTATCGAAGATGCCGTCCGCCTGATCTCCTTCCGTGGCTCACTCCTGGACAAGACCTCACCTGGGTCGATGGCCGCGGTCGAAGCCGCGCCTCGGCAATTGCAGCGCATTCTCGAAGACTTCCCGGATGTATCAATTGCCGCCGTGAACGGGCCCACACAATGCGTTGTTTCCGGCGGTAGCGGGTCCGTAACGAAGATCTCATCGCTTCTCGAAGACAAAGGGTTCAAGGTAACGCGCCTACACGTCCCGGTTGCTTCTCATTCGTCCCTGATGGATGAGATCGCCGCCGACTACCGCGCCTTCCTCTCGACGATCGACTTCGGCGATCCGAAATATCCGATAGCGTCAACTGTGTCGGGCGCCATCGCGAAACCGGAAGAAATGACGACACTCGAATACTGGATCCGTCACCTCCGCAACTCGGTGAACTTCGCCGAAGCCATTCACTCCATTGAAAACCGAGGAAGCCACGTGTTCCTCGAGATCGGACCCGGCACAGAAATGATTGGCATGGGTAGGCAGTGCACCACACGTAACGACCACATGTGGCTCGGAAGCATGCACCGCACCGACCTCGGTGGAAACACGATACTTCACTCGGCATCCCGAATGTACGACGCTGGACTTCAAATTTCCTGGACGGCCTGGCACGACGGCATCCGCGGCAACCGAGTTGTCCTTCCAACCTATTCCTTCCATCGGAAATCATACTGGCTCCCTGGGCCTCATGAGCACACGGATGTCGACTGCTCGATGCTGAGCCACCCACTCCTCGGCACCGAGATTTCTACGGAATCGAAACGAACCACAAGTGTAAGAACCTTTCGAACCCAGGTGAGTTCGTCTCGACCGGCATATCTCGCCGGACATGCGCTCAGTGGCACGCCCGTTTTTCCGGGTACCGGATTCTTCGAGATTCTACTCGCTCTACAAGACACCCTGTTCGGTGAGACCACACGTCAGATCAGAAATCTCAGATTCCATGAACCACTATTTCTTTCGAAAGAAACCACCTCCCTCCGAGTCAGCGTC
Source organism: Nocardia sp. 2TAF39 (assembly GCF_052114905.1). NCBI lineage: Bacteria > Bacillati > Actinomycetota > Actinomycetes > Mycobacteriales > Nocardiaceae > Nocardia > Nocardia sp. 2TAF39. Next base: position 3,959 of record NZ_JBFRFQ010000014.1, on the reverse strand, counting down.
GAACGGCGCCTCGGAGGTCGGCTGAATGTTAAAATTCTCAGCAGTACCGGAGAGAGTGGAAGCGCGGCGGATCGTGTGCACGTGAGCGCACAGATCGACGAGAGCACGGACAGCGATCTCCTCGATTTCCACAAGGCAATCGATCGGATGCGTTCGACTCCGGCAGCGGATGCGGCAACTGAATTGGTAATGAATTCGGCGGATGTGACCGAATACTACCGTCGACGCGGCGTCGACTACGGCCCTATGTTTCAGACATTACGGCGGGTGACCAGATACGCCGGCGCTACGATCATCGGCGAGCTCGAGGTACCAACTGCAACACTGGTGGACTTCCTGCATCCAGCCCTCCTGGCAGGGGCTTTTCAGAGCATAGCGTGCCTGCTCGGAGATAGGTCGGCGGACAACATCACCTTCGTATCGGCTGGCGCTGAACGGGCCCGTCTTTTCCGGAAACCGCGTGGTTCTGTGCTTCGCAGTGTGTTGCATGTGCTTCACGCTGACGAAGAGAAGATCACGGCCGATCTCGCACTGTTCGATGAGAACGGGGATCCTGTGCTCGGTATGAACAACATTGCATTGCAGCGTATTTCGACAACAACTCCCGCCGGCGCCGAGGTGCACACTTCACGATCCCACATTGTGAGTGGGTTCCAAGCAAACAACGTGGTCGGAGGTGAAACCGCGGCATTCGATCTCCGTGCCTGGAAACGTCTTCCTCTTGAACAACGCCGCCAATCGGTGTGCGCGTTTCTCGCGTCCTGCACAGCCGAATTACTGCACTTTCAACACCCGGACGAGATCCCGGCCGGCGCCACGTTTTTCGAGATCGGAATGGACTCGATAATTGCCGTCAAACTCAAGAACGCGGCCGAAACCGCTTTTCGAATACAGTTGGAAACACGCACGATCTTCGACAATCCCGTCATCGAGGACCTTGCAGAGGTTCTCATGTCGAAGGCGACCAGCAGCACTGCTTCCGAGTCGGGTCCGAGATGACAGAAACGTGCAAAGACTCGGATACATTGGTCGAAACAGCCAAAAGGCAAGCAGCCAACCTGCCGGAAAACGCTGCGATCATCTGCGATGTCCGCTCCTTGACCTATGCCGAACTGGATGCCGAAAGTGATCTGACAGCGAGTGCGCTGGTTGCAGAGGGAGTTCGTAAAGGATCCCGAATTGCGTACCTCGGCAAAGATTCGGAGATTTATTACGACATCCTCTTCGGCTGCGCGAAGTCCGGTGCGGTACTCGTACCGATAAATTGGCGCCTGACGTGTGCGGAGATCAGCCACATTCTTGCCGACTCCACAGCGGAGCTGATTTTCATCGAACAAGAGTTCATGCCTGCAGTAGAGGACATATCCGATGCTCTTCCAGCCCTGAACTCGACCGTTGTTCTCGACGGCCCTGAGACTGGATTCAAGGATTGGAAGCGCCGGAATTCGAATGTGCCCGTAATCGTAGTTGCGCATACCGACGATCCCGTCGTTCAGATCTATACCAGCGGAACGACGGGCCCGCCGAAGGGCGTAGTACTGGCGCACCGAACATTTTTCGCGGTACGCGATATGTTGGCACGAAACAACCTCGACTGGATAGACTGGCAGGCTGACGACAGGAACTTGATCAGTGTTCCCAGTTTCCATATCGGCGGGTTGTGGTGGGCTGTACAAGGCCTCATTGCCGGTGTAACGAACATAATACTTCGCAGTTTGAACAGCGGTGCAGTTCTCGAGGCGATACGCCAACAGGGCGTGACGACCGCCTGTATGGTCCCGGCAATGATGCACATGCTCACAGCCGAACCGAGCGCATCATCGGCAGACTTCGCGACCCTACGCAAGCTCGTGTACGGAGGATCACCGATCTCGGAAGCGCTGCTGACGCGCTGTCGCGCCATGATGAATTGTGAATTCGCTCAGATATACGGGCTCACGGAAACAGGAAACACCGCGGTCTGTCTCCCACCACATGCGCATACAAGAGGCGGCCATCTCCTCAGAGCGGCAGGCCTACCGTACCCGGGAGTCGAAGTTTCCGTTCTCGACAAGCAAGGAAATGAACTCGAAGCAGGTCAGATCGGTGAGATCAGAATCAAATCCCCCGCGTGCATGAGGGAGTACTGGGGACAACCCACCGCCACCGCAGAGACACTCAGGGACGGCTGGGTGCGCACCGGAGACGCTGGGTACCTGGACGCAGACGGGTACATCTACATCTGCGATCGCATCAAGGATGTTGTCATCGTGGCAGGTGAGAACATCTATCCGGCGGAGATCGAGAGACTCCTGGAACAGCTACCCACCGTTGTGGAAGCGGCCGTGATCGGAATACCTGACGAACGATGGGGAGAACGCCTCCACGCAGTTGTCGTCCGGCGCAACGAGGCAGTCACGTACCGACAACTTGCCCAAGCACTGCGCAAGTCGCTTGCCAATTTCAAGATCCCCACCAGCTGGGAGTTCGCGGACAGCATCCCACGCAACCCCAGTGGAAAGGTCCTGAGACGTCGGCTACGACAATCTCACTGCAACGGTCGGGCACCTCTGATGTAACCGTGAGAGATCCAAGGAATTGCTATTGTGAAGCAGATATACGACCTGGGTGAGATGCCACCAACCGGTGTGATACCGGATCAGATGTATGCCTCTGTGATCAGGAGTGATCGGTACGGTCGGCCTGACCAAGCATTTAAAACCGAAATCATCGACGTCCCTCCTCTGGGGCGTGGCCAAGTGCTCGTCTATATGATGGCGGCTGGTATCAATTACAATAACGTGTGGGCGGCTTCGGGAAAGCCGGTCGATGTAATCAACGCCAGGCGAAGCAAGGGCGAGTCCGAGGATTTTCATGTAGGAGGGTCCGAAGGGGCGGGAATAGTTTGGGCGGTCGGCGATGGGGTGCGCGATGTAAGGGTGGGCGACCACGTGGTGGTGTCGCCGGGCTCATGGGACGAGACTGCACTGGATATCAGGGCTGGTGCGGATCCAATTACGTCATCCACTCAGAAAGTCTGGGGATACGAAACCAACTTCGGCGCCTTCGCCCAGTTCGCGCTGGCCCAGGACTATCAATGTATTCCGAAACCCAATCGCGTGTCCTGGGTTGAGGCTGCGGCATATATACTTACCGGCGCGACGGCCTATCGTCAGCTTACCGGTTGGAATCCGAACGTGGTTCGTCCGGGTGAGCCTGTTTTGATCTGGGGTGGATCCGGCGGCCTCGGGTCCATGGCCACGCAAATTACCAGGGTCTTCGGTGGAATCCCTATAACTGTGGTATCGAGCGAGCATCGCGGTGAGTACAGCTTGCAATTGGGCGCGCAGGGCGTGATCAACCGAAGCGACTTCAGTCATTGGGGCCGACTTCCGGACATCGGCGATTCGGATGCATTTGATCTTTGGCTGCAGGACGTCAGGTCATTCGGAACTCAGTTCTGGGAGAAACTGGGAGAACGTCGAGCGCCGACGATTGTGCTGGAGCACATAGGTCAAGACACCATTCCTACATCCATTTACCTTTGCGACAACGCTGGGATGGTCGTAATTTGCGGCGGCACAACAGGCTATCATGGTGATGTTGATCTGAGATTTTTGTGGATGCGTCAGAAACGATTGCAAGGTTCACATTTTGCCAGTACTCGACAATGCCATGAGGTCACCCAGCTCGTCGCACGAGGGTATATCGAGCCGTGCCTGAGCTATGTAGGTTCCTTCGACGAAATAGGTATGGTTCATCAACTGATGTATGACAACGCGCATCCGTCAGGAAATATGGCGGTCCGGATCAACGCACACGCTGAGGACGACTAGTGTGTCGGTCCCGAAATTGCAGCTCTAATTATCTATGGTGTTGGGGTGGCGGGTTTCGGGCGTAGTGATGTCGAGTTCGTACTGGCCGGTGACGAGCGGGACCAGCTTGTCGCATGGTCGCGGGCGGAGTCGTCGCGGTTGGCG